>JANMGF010000776.1:0-6972 GCA_031374535.1 Polyangium sp. (in: bacteria) | reverse complement strand
CTTTTGATATTACAGACTTTTACCCCTTCGTTATAACTAGAAAATGAGAGTCATCCGATATAGTCTTTAAAAGAATTATAGAGAGATCTATATTGGGTTTTTTCTTCTTCTGTTGAGATCTTGAGTCTCTCCGAGGCATCTTCTGTGGGGTATACTTCAGTGTATCACATCAGACGATCTCTTCTCATATAAGGAGAGTAGTAGGTCGGTCACTTTGGAAGAGAAGCAAGAATAGAGGCACCAAGCGGTCCAACGTCTTGTCGAGCCCGTCCCGCGTGGCGAGGACCTCCTCCTCCGTCCACCGGAGCTCCGCGCCCATCTCCTCGTTGTGCTTTTTCGACAGGAACATCATCCGATCGGCTTGCCCGAGGATCTCCCCCACCTCGGCCATCGCGTCCCGACAGGTCACGAGCAAAAGCTTGCCGCCCCGCGGCTCCGCCGCCTCCCCGAGCCTCGACGCCACCCACGCCGAGAGCGGCGCCCCCGAGCCGAGCTTCCGGTTCGTGCACCGCGTCCCGAGCACCGCGACCAGCGGATCGAGCTCGCCGGACGAATCATCCACGCGAAACACGACGTCACACGCCGCCAGCGGATCCTTCGGATCCGGATCGAGGACAACCTCGGCCGAAAGCCCCATCGCGGGCGCGGCGAGGACCATGTTCTCCACGGCCGCCCCGAGCGCGACGAAGCTCGCGGCGCGCTGGAAATCGTTCAACGTCCGGCCCCCGCTCTCCGCGACCGAACACCGCACGCGCCCGCCCTTCGCGACGAACCGCCACGGCTGCGCATTGCCACCCGAAGGCGCGAGCACGGCAAACCCGACGAGCCTACGCACGTCGTCCCGCGTCACCACGGGCTTGGACGACGACCTCCCGAGCGGCGGCACCTCGGGCGGACCGAGCGGCGTTCGCGCGAGCGCCTCCTCGAGCGCCGTGTCGACCAGGATCGGCGCCTCCCGCCCGTCCTTCACGATCGCCTCGAGGTCCACGAAATACCGACCCGACCGCGTGAGCTCGCCGAGCAGGATGCGCCGCGCCGCGTCGGTCGTCACGGCCCCGCCGAGCACCGTTCCCGACGCGAGCTGCGGCCACGACGTCGTCGTCTCCTCGACCTCGAGCAAGGACGCCCCGAGCCGGCCCCGTAGCGCATCCGGCCCGAGGATCCGCAGCACGATGGCCACCTTCTGCGCCGCCGTGAGCCCCTTGAGCTCGGCCGCCGAGAGCCCACGCAAAAGCGCATGCAACACGGGCCGATCCGGCTCCCGATCGAAGCGCTCCACATCGAGCATCCCCCGATCGTTGGTCTCCATGAGGACCGGGATCCCGTGCGCCCGCGCCCGCTCGCGCAAAAAGACCTTCGTGTAAAGGTCGTCGCACTCCTCGACCACGAGATCGAGCCGCCCGCCCTCGGTCAGGAAGCCCTCGACGTTCTCCGCCGTGATCCCCGCCCCGAAGACCTCGACCCGGGCAAACGGATCGATCTCGGCGATCTCCCTCGAGGCGATCACACACTTATTCACGCCGATCTGGTGCACCCCGGCCCGCAGCCGGTTCATGTTGGAGAGCGCGAGCTCGTCGAAATCCGCGAGCCGGAGCACGCCGCCGACGCCTTCGAGCGCCAGCGTCACCGCGCTCGCCTGCCCCACCGACAAACCCACGACACCGATACGTTTGTCCCGGAGCCTCGCCTGCTCCTCCGGCGTGATCTTGTATCGATTGCGCGACAAACGTAACTCGCGGTAATCGGCCTCGCCGAGCACGTGCACGAGCCGCCCGCTCCACGGGTAATGGACCCACGTCCCGCGCTCCTCGGGCGGCCCGTCCCCGAGCGCCACGCGGACGGCCTCCTCGAGCGCCGCGCCCCGGAGCTTCTGCTTCGGCGAACGCGTCGCGCAGAGCTCCGCGACCTGATCGACGAACCGGTCGTGGACCTCGCGGACGTGCCCTTCCACGAGCAAAGCCTCGACCTTACGGCGATCCCACGAATCGGCGAGCGAAAAAAGCGCCGGCCGGTACGTCCCAGGATCCGCGCCCGCTGCGAGCGCCGAAAGCCGCTCGGCGAGCTTCATTCTTTCCCCTTGGGTTTGTAACGGCCGATGGCCGTGAGCTCGTAGACGTGCTCCAGGAATTCCGGGAGGATCTGCGCCGATATCGCCCAGCAATTGCCCGGGCCGAGATCGAGGAGCTTCATCTGCTCGGTATGCTCGTTGTCCGGGTGCTCGCGCATGTACACGAAGCTCGATTTCCCCCGGGCCTTGTAGAACTGCCGCGCCTCGTCGATCAACGATACGAACGCGGCCTTTCCGTCGCGGCCGAGCTCGTAGAGGCGCACGCAATCGAGCAGCCGGAAGAGGTTCGTCCCGGTCTCGCCCGTCTCCACGATCGCCGCCGCCACGGGCACGCCCGCGCGCCGCGCCGTGAAGATCGCGCGCTCCCGCCCCATCCCCGCTTCCTTCCAGAGCCGCGCCGTCTCCCCGAGATCCACGCGCTCCGGCACGAGATCGAGCGCGTCGAGCAAGGCCCGCGTGTGGGTCTTGCCGAGCTCGTCGACGAGCCACGCCGTCTCGAAGGGCGCCGCAGGCCCGACGTCGAAACGCTCGCGCTCGCCTGGCGCAACTTCGCTCGTCCCCGCAGATTGCACCTCGAACAGCCGGAACGGCCGGATCGCCGAAAGCTCCTGGTCCACGTAAGGCCGCGCGAAATCGAGGTGCGCCATCGACCACGGCACCTCGCCGTCGATGAACGCGACGGCCCAGGTGAAGGCCGGATCGAGCTGCGGATACTCGAACGCGCGTAGATAGATGTCGCGCAGGATCTGCCGCACGTGCGCGACGCCGGGCGCCTTGCCCGGGCGCTTGGCGAGCTGGTGCACCAGCCAGCTGCCGCTGTACACCTTGGCCACCGAGAGCGACGCCTCGATCCCCCGCTCCGAGGGCCAGACCGCCTGGCAGATGATCCGCGGCGCCGCCGCCGCCCGCGCGCCAAACTCGATGAACGTCTTCTTGAGCGGCTCGAATTGATCCGGGGTTTTACCGGACAGATTGAAATAGCCCGATTGCTGGAGCAGGCTCCACATCGACTCCGGCGTCTCCGAGCCGCCCAGCGTCTTTTCGTGGAGCTCCTGGCTCACGAGCCGCATCCACGGCCCCTCGTCCTTCGACGTCCGCGGCGCCACCTTGAGCCCACAACGCGCCTTCACGCCATTACGCGCCGGGAGCACGTACCGCACCTCGCCGTGCATGTGCAGCGGCGGCTCGTCGCCCACACGAAGCTCGATGTCCGAAATCTCGAGCCCCGGAAACACGAGATCTTCCTCGGCGTCGACCTCGAAGCTCATCCCCGCGAACGAGACGTCGACCACGGCCCGCCCGGACACGACCACCTCGGGCCATATCGGGTGCTTGAACGACGCCGCGATCGATCGCTGCACCTTGCACCGCCGGAACCACCGGTGCCGCACGCGCTCGATCCGCGTCGGCATGGGCGTCGTCACGCGCCCGTCCGGCCCGACCTCGGCCTTTTCGAGGTGAACCCGGTGAATCGAATTGTACCCACCGAGATCGACGATGTACGGCGGCGGCCCCCAGGCCTCGGCCGAGCGCCACAAGACCCGCGTCTCCTCGCGCGCCTCGATCTTTTCGGCCTTGACCGGAACCTCCGAGCCCACGACGAGCCCCTCGCTGCCCGCGTGAATCAGCGCCCGCAGGATCGCCCGCACCCGCCCCGGATCGTCGATCTGCTCGCGGACGCGCGACAGGCTCCGCGCGAGCTCCGCGTGCCCGACCGCATAAAGCTCCTGCAAGAGCCCGAGGATCTTGCGCCCGAGCTCCCGCGTGACGGTCGAGAACTGCACGCCGACCAGCATGCTCCCCTGCGGCCCCGTCGCCTCGATCGAGACCACGACGCCCTCGACAGGCCCCACCGCTCCCTTGCCGGAGAGCATGTACGCCGTGACCCGCCCGCCGAGCCGCGGGATCAGCCCGTCGCCGGGCGAAAACCACACCGCCGAGGGGCTCAGCCGCACCACGTTCGCCGGCAAGATCCAGCGATCGGACGTGTTGATCGCGACCGCACACGCCCCCTCGCGCAGCCGATAGCCCGGCCCCGCCTCCCCGCTCACCCGCCGGAATCGGACCGAGGGCGGGCTCTCCGCGTAATCCGTCGAAGGCGGCGCCTCCGAGGGACGCGGGGGCCGCATGTCCGAGAGGCGCCGCGACGGAAAACGCACCGACGCCGGCGCCTCGCCGAGCGGCTCGTCCTCCCGCATCCCGAGCGCCGCGCGCCCCTCGGCCGTCAGCCGCGGAAACCGTACCGACGCCGGCCCTTCGCTGAGCGCATCGTCCTCCCGTATCCCGAGCGCCATGCCTGGCGCGCGCTCCGAGGGCGCGATGGACCGCGGAAACCGAAGCGACGGCGGCGGCTCGGTGAGCCCCTCGTCGTTGTTCTCGCGCGCGCTCAGCGACCCCGACACCGGCCGCGGAAAACGGAGCGACGGCGGCGGCTCGCTCAAAAACTCGTCCTCCCGCGCGGCCCCCCACCGCGAATCGGGAATCCCCCGCGGAAATCGCACCGACGGCGGCGACTCGCTCAAATGATCGTCGTCGCGAACCCCCCACGATCCCCGCACATCCGCGCCCGGCCGGGGAAATCGCACCGACGGCGGCGGCTCGCTCAAATGATCATCGTCCCGCGGCGGCCCCCACGACGAGTGCCGCGCGTCCGGGATCGCCCGGGAAAAACGTACCGACGGCGGAGGCTCGCTCCGGTTCGGTTCGTCGTCCCGCATTCCGAGGGCGGCGCGCCCCTCCGCCGTGAGCCGCGGAAATCGTACCGATGCAGGACTCTCCGACAACGGATGGACGCTTGGCGGGGCCGGCACCTCGCTCACGCCTGCACGTGGCTCACCCCCTGCGGCTGGCGCCCGTTCGCTGCTCACCGCTCACCCCCTCGGGGAGCCGTTGAAACAAGGAAGCGCCGACACTTCGCGTCAAGCAAGGGACGATGCCTCCAGCGGTCTCACGTTCCGGCGACGAGTGCCTCGGGGCCCGAGCTCCGGGTCCGACGTTCGTTGTGGCCGGAGGGCGTTTGCTGCCTTTACCGGCCACGAACCAACACCCGTTTCTATCGGACGACCCCGACCGCGTCAAGGCCGTCGTCGCCCGCCCGCG
Source organism: Polyangium sp. (in: bacteria) (assembly GCA_031374535.1). GTDB lineage: Bacteria > Myxococcota_A > Polyangia > Polyangiales > Polyangiaceae > Polyangium. Next base: position 1,805 of record JANMGF010000776.1, on the reverse strand, counting down.
TTCGTGATGACCCGCACCCCACGGAAACAAACCCGCGATCCAACGTGACGTGACGTGACGCGCGGTACGTTACCCCGCCCCTTCAACCATCAACCATCAACCATCAACCATCATCCGGCATCGTCCGAGACTGCCCCGCGACCTTCGCCTTTTTGAGCGCCAGGCGCTGCGCTTGCACCGTGCTCTTCATCGAAATGTGGTACCGCGGCGGAACGTCGAGATACGTGAGCGCCTGATTGATGTGATCCGGCGGGAACGCGGCATAAGAATCGTGGTAAAACCACCGGAGCGCCGTGATCACGCCGCGGACGAACGACGACGCCGTGACGATCGCCACCTTCGGCTCTTTTTTGTTCGGCACGTAGCTCGGAGACGCGCGCAGCTCGTCGACGCGCGTTTTCAAACGCTTGCGTTGCGACGCCGTTGGCGCGCCGCCATCCGTCACGACGAGAATGGATGCATACGTGTACTGCTGCATCCACTCGTCCCACTCTTCCTCGGTGGGCGCCATGGCGTTGTGGACGAGGACGAAGTAGTCGCCCACTCTCTGGAAGGCCATGTTCTTCATCCCGGTCGCTCCAGCAGCCCCACCGACGCGCTTCTGCCGTCCACTCCTCGCCTCCGCCAGCGTACAGGAGCGCCGAAAGCTTGGCAAGCAAGGGCCAAGCCTCGCGGGTTTCTCCGGGCAAGACGCTTCAGGCTAGGAACGCGGCTCACTTCTTGGAGAACGGATCGTCCCCCTTCTTGCGAGGCTTGGGCGCAGGCGCCGATTTTTCGAGCTCGGCGCCGCGATCGACAAGCTCCGGGTCGAGCTTCCCCTTGACGCTCTTGGGCGCGATCGTGGGCTTCGGCGACGGCGCCACCTTCTTCGGCGGCGGCTCCTTGGTGCGCGGTACACTCGTGGTCACGGGCGGCGCCACCGTCGGCGCGGGCGGCGCTGGCACCTCGAGCGCCCGTCGTGCTCGCTCGCGCGCGGCCTGCACCTCGGGCGCCTTGTCCCCGACCGGGTCGAGCTTCCCTGCCGCGTCGAGCCCTTCCATGCACATCTGGTGCGCGCCCCTCTCGCACCACCACAACGCATCCGCCCGCAGCGCCCTCGCCCGGTCGAGCGGCGTATCCGACGGCGCCGGGATCGTGTCGGGCAGCGGCAGGATCGCCTCCGGCTCCTTCCGTTTGTCGAAGATCCGCCACAAAATGAGCCCGACGGCCACGAACGCCGCCACCGCCGCCAGCTCCGCGAGCCACCGCTCTTTCATCCAGCGCCGCATGCGCGACACGCGTTGCCGCACCCGCGCCGCCGGCACCTGCTCCTCCTCGGCGATGCTCTCGAGCTTCTCCCCCTCCCCTTCCCGCGCCATCCACGCGAGCGTCTTTTTCGCCTCCTCCGTCTCCGGCGCCTGACGCTCCGCCCAGCGCAGGAGCGCCTCCTCCTCGATCGGCGGCGGGCTCGCCACGAGCTCCGGCGGATCCCGCACCTCTTCGCGCGACGAGCGCCGGTGCGTGTCCGCGACCTTGTGCCGCGCGATTCCGAGCAGGTACTTGCGGAGCTCCAGCCCCTCCTCCGGCCGGTTCTTCGCGGTGAGCGCCTCGCAGAGCACCGTCTGCACGATATCGTCCGCGTCGGCCGGGGCGACGCGACGGCGCACGAAATCGAGCAAGTATCGCCGCAAAACCGGATCCGCGAGCGGCTCGGAAAGCCTCGGTTCGTCCACGGTCGCCTCCGCGCTCATCGCCCCTTCATCGGAGAACGTACCTGGAGTGTGACACCCGAAAAATCTATTTTTTTTCGGGCCCTCTGCCGTCAC
>JANMGF010000743.1:0-7461 GCA_031374535.1 Polyangium sp. (in: bacteria) | reverse complement strand
CCTCCGGATCGTCCACTTGGCCGTTCATGCTCGCGCGCCTATACGTCCGTCTCCGTCGACCGGGCGATCTGCGCCGCGCCCTCGTTACACGCGGCCGCGAATCGGCGCAGCGCATCGGCGGCCTTCTCCAGCTCGTCGGCGGGTAGGCCTGCGAATCGTTGCATCATCAGGAAAGCCACCTGCCGGTAGAGCCGGGCGGTGCGTGCATGGTTCTCCGGTGGAATCTCGACCGAAAGCGACCGCCGGTCCGTCGCCGAGCGAACGCGCTGCACGAAGTCCAGGCGCTCGAGTCGGTCGATGAGGGCCGTGACCGCGCCGCTCGAGAGCTTCAACTGACGGCCGATGTCGCTCGGGCTCATCGGACCGTGCTCCAGCAGGTTCAGACAACGCAGATCGCTGCGGTGAATCCCGAGCGCCTCGGCCACCGCCGTGTCGCATGCGTCGACCGCGGCGTGTAACTCGCGCCCGGCTTGGATGAGGTTCATCAGGGCGGGATCAGGTGCGTGATCATCCCTTGACACGGGTCACCTCGGGCACTTATCTTGACCGTCGAGACACTTCATCCACAAGACACTCTAGCAGCCTGGAATCCCCACGCATCCACCGGAGGAAATTTCATGACGACCCTCGAAATTGCCAATGCGTTCGCCGCACTCTGCGCCAAGGGCCAGCTCATCGAGGCTGCCCGCGCCTTCTGGTCCGACGACATCGTCAGCATCGAGCCCTGGCCCAGCGACAAGGCCGTCCTGCGAGGCCGCGACGCGGTCGAGGCCAAGCAGGCCTGGTGGTCCGAGAACAACGAGGTGCACGGGGTCGAGGTGCAGGGCCCGTTCATCAACGGAGACCAGTTCGCCTTGCGTTTCACCCTGGACTGCACCCCGCGGGGCGGCGCGCGGGCGAAGATGGAAGAGGTCGCGCTTTACACCGTGCGTGACGGCAAGGTCGTCGAAGAGCGCTTTTTCGGCAGGTTCTGAGCGCCCGCCCGCCCGCCCGCATCCGACGGTGTGCCAGCAGATATCCCAGGGGAGCACGGGCGCGAAGCCGGGCATCACGGCTGCTAGGGGTGTCTTGAACGCGTGGAAATCCGCTGCTGCGTGTTGCTAGGCGTGCCTTGAACGCGTGCAAGAGGGTCCAAACGATCAACATGGCGTGACTTGAACGTGTGCAAGGGTGCCCAAACACATGGCGTGAGGGCGTTTGCACGTAGGCGAGCGTGTCCATGCGACGTGCATGGAGGCGTTTCCTTCGGTGCAAGCGTGGTCAACGAACGGTGCTGGACACGTTTGCACGCGTTCAACCCACGCCATGCAGACGTCAGGAGGGCCTTTGCGCCGGTGCAAGGGTGATCGCGCAGATGGCATGACGGCATTTGTTTCCCCGTGCCCGCAGGCATGGCACGAGGGCTGCACCGGCTCCTCGCGACATCGACGGACGACCCGATCGCCGACGCCGGCACGCCGAGCAGCGGCGCCACCTACCGCTACACGGGTACGTTCATCGCGTTCGTTCCGGTGCCTCGAGGGTCGCGGCACCGTCACGCGGGCAGACCACCGGGTGTCACGCCGCCGTGACAGCTGTCACGCCGGCGTGTCGCTCGAGGTGCGGGTTTTCGGCCGATTCGTGCCCAAATTTACCGAACCGGCCCCCGTCAGGGCTGGCACGTGTCTTGTTCATGTGGGAGGCATGAACGCGACGACGCACCTCGTCGCCTGACCGATAGGAAGGGTCTCCCGCCATGTCGCTCCACCGCTCTGTCCTCGTTGCCTCGATCGGTTTGGGTCTGCTCCAGGCGGGCTGCCTCGCGGATGCGGATGACGTGAACGAGCTCGACGACGTGGGGCTCGAGACGCTGGCTCTGGGCGATCCGAATGGCATGGGTGGGACCAACGGCCTCCTTCCCAAGGACGCCATGCCGAACATGCCGCTGCTCTGGGCGGCGACCGGCGCGGACATCGACAGCGCAGGGAATTGGGCCGTCAATCAATTGCTGGGTCCGATCCCAGGCGGCAACGCGACGCTCGATTATGCGATCAAGTGCGCAGTGCCCTCGGGCACCACGGTCCATGGAACCAAGGGGAACGGCATCCTCTCGACGACCGGCGGCTGGATGACCGGGGGGCTCCTTTACCCCGCGCGAAACGACCTCTTGACGTGTATGATCGCGCATCTCAACCCGTACGGCGTGGAAGTCCCGTTGAGGCTCTCGGGGGATGCCGTCAAGAACAACGGGGGCTCTCTGGCTGACGTCTACGATTTCGACGAGGCCCTCTGGGTGGCTCGTCGCACGACCCTCGGGGTTTTCGAGTATTACGCCTGGCCGCTGGAGGACCTCTCCGAGAGTTGCGCCAACCCCGGAAAGGCGATCAATACGCGTGTTTGCAGCAAATTGATGCCGGACGGCGCCTACGCCGTGACCGAGTGCAACATCAACGTGCGCGACGCCGCGCAAATGGCACTGGAATGCACGCAGAGCGCCACCACGAAGAACTGGACGTGCCTGGGTCAGCCCGCCATCAAGACGCGGCTCAAGACCACCGATTTCCTCACGTTGTACCCGAGCCCGAGCTGCGACCCCGACCCGCAGTAGCCCTCGCTTCAATCTGCGCGCGAGGGCGCGCCCTCGACGAAACGCGTAGCCTGCTCGATTCCCCGGCGTTCCAGGCGCTCGAGGAGCGGGTTTTCACGAACGGCCGCGGAAAACGCCTCCACCGCCCTCTTCGCGGCCTCCCCTCGTGTTTGGGGGTCCTTCGCCGTCGTCGCTCGCAAAAGCAAGAGCCGACCTTTGCACGCGAGCGCCTTGGCCATGCGTGGATGGATCGAGAGCGCCTTCGTGATCCGCGAAAGCCCCTCGTCAATCTCGTGCTCCGCGTCGCGCTTCTGCGTGATCCGGAGCGTGGCCCGCAGCGCATGAAGCTCCGCGACAACGTGATACAGACGTGGATCCGCGCGCTCCACGTCGAGCATCGAAAGCAGCGGCGCGAGCGCGGCATCGAATCGAGCCTCGGAGACGTCGCGCTTGCTCGAGGCCCAGCCGAGCGCGATCACCTCCACCTCGGCGGCCGAGGCGCGATAAATCAGATCCCAAGGTCTCGCCTTCAATGCGCTCGCGTAGGCCTCTCTCGCCTCGTCGACCCACGGGGACGGATCGTCCCCTCGCTCCCAGAGGGCACGAGCCCTTATCGCGGCCGCGTCCCCCCGAACCTCGCTCGTGGACGACGACGTGGGTGCGATATGAGCGAGCTCCCGCGCGCTCGCGTCGACGCGTGTCAACGCAGGGGCCGGATCAGCCCCCAGATCCAGCAGATACGTCGCCTCCGCCCGCCCCAGCATCGCAGGGCAGTACCGCGCCGGCCATGAACCTGGTGCCTGTTTTTCGTAAAGGTCAATCAGGCGTGCCGCCTCCTGAGCAGCGTCGCCCGGAGCTTTTCCTGACTGCACCCGATGCTCGACAATCGTGAGATGATGCAGAATTTCATTCGCCTTCGCATACGTGAAGGTCGGTTCGATCTCGATGGCCTTCTTGCAAAGCGAAAGGCCGTCCTTGATCGAGCCCGATGGGTCGATGCCGTGCATGATCTCTCGTCGAGCCCGGATACTATGTGCAGAGCAGCTCTCGTTGAGCGCCCAGACGAACGCGGGGTCGAGCCGGAGCGCCTCGCCGTAGGCCGTGATGGCATGATCCACGGCGGGTACAACGTCGAGCCCACGATCGCTCGCATCAACCGCGCGGGTGCGCCACACGGACCCGACGACGTACCGCGCCATCGGGTCCTCGGGGCTCCTTCGCGCAGCCTCCTCCGCCTTCTCGACGGCCTCCGTGAGCGCGGTCTCCGGGTCTTCGTTCGAGGCATCCCCCACGCCGACGTGCCAGGCAAAATGTGCATACGCCTGCGCCAACCTCAAATACCCGAGGCCGCTCGAAGGGCTCGCGTCGCTCGCCTTCTTGCAGGCTCCCTTCGCGTCCTCGAAGCTCGGCCGAATCGCCTTCCTGGCAGCGTGCTCCCCGTTCATCCGCTGCGTGTAGAGCTCGCACATCGCCACGTGCACCACCGGGTCGCTGCTCCCGATCTCCGCGGCGACGCGATAAGCGGCATCCGCCTCGCCAAACCATTTCGACATCGTCTCGAAATCGAACGCCGCGTCGTGCCCGAACTTGCTCCCCATCACGAAGAGCACGTCCCCCTCGAGCTTCTTCGCCTCATAAAGCCAAGGCGCCTTCTCGAACGCCTCCCGCGCCTTCGCGAGCGCGTCCTCGGTTCGCCCCTCGTAAAACGCGATGAGCCCCTCCACGTACGCCGACGCCTCGATCGTCCCTCCGAGCGCCGCGCGGAGGTGCGAGAGCGCCGGCTCCTTGTACTCCGCCTCGATCGCCGCGATGCGTTGCTTCTTCTGCTCCCCTTCCATCCGCTTCGTGTCCGCGAGCTCCTTCCGGTAGATCTCGCTGAGCGACATTCCCATCGCGTAATCGAGCCCCGCCGCTCGATACCCCGCTGCCGCCGCCTGCTTCAGGTGCGCGAGCGCCTCCCCGGGCTCCTGCAGCGCGAGGTGCCCCCGACCGAGCGCATAATGCCCCGGCCCCACGCCGATCTCCCCCGCGGCGCGGATCGCCGACTCGATCGTCTTCAGGCGTCCACGCACGATGTTCCGCTCGCGATCGATGTCGTGGAGCGGCATGCCATGCGCGTTTCGCAGGAAAAACTCCATCTCCTTCACGTTCTCGCCGAGCTCTCGCGAGAGGATGGCCTGCTTCTCGGCCCGCACCCGCTCGCTCATCCACCCCCCCACGAATACGGTCGTCACCACGAGCGCGACGCTCGCGATCGACAGCTTCACCTTGTGCCGCTTCGCGCGCCGGAAGAGCGCATAGAGCCGCGCCCGCTTCATCGCAAAGACCGGCTCGCCGTCGAGGAACCGCTGAAGATCGTCGCCCAGCGCCTTGGCCGAGTCGTACCGCGCCGCCGGCTGCTTCTCGAGGCATTTCATCACGATCGCGTCGAGATCCAGCGGCACGTCGCGCTCGATCTGCCGGGCCGCGATCGGCTCCTCGTTCACGATCGCCTGGAGCAACGGCGCCAATCCCTCGGCGATGAGCGGCGGGCGGCCGACGATGACGTCGTACAGCGTCGCGCCGAGGCCATATACGTCCGTGCGACGATCGAGGGACCGCACCTTCCCCGCCGCCTGCTCGGGCGACATGAACGAGGGCGTGCCCATCAGCGCTCCCGATACCGTCGACCCCGAATCCCCCATCTCGCGCGCGAGGCCGAAGTCCATGATATAAGGCTTCCAGGCGCCGTCCTCGCCCTGCTCCACCATGATGTTCGCGGGCTTCACGTCCCGGTGTACCGTCCCGAGCCGGTGCGCCTCGTGTAAGGCCGACGCGACCTGCCGGATCACACGCACCTTCTGCTCCAGCGTCATCGACGCCTTCGCCTTGTCGAGCGGCTCGCCATCGATGAGCTGCATGACGATGAACCGCACGTGATCGGCCGTCCCCGCCTCGAACACCTCGCACACGTTCTCGTGCGTGACACGCGCCTGCGAGCGAGCCTCGCGGAGCAGGCTCCCGCCATGCTCGGGATCGGCGCCGAAGAGCAGCTTGATGGCCACCTGGCGGCCCAGGCGGATGTCACGCGCCCCGTAGACGACGCCCATTCCGCCCTGGCCCAGGAGCTTGAATGCCTCGAAACGCGAATACAACGAGGGCGGGATCTCCGAGGTTTCCTCGGCGGGGAGCTCGGGCGCCGCCCCCAGAGGCGCGGTCGTGATGAATGGGTCGGACCGCTTGGCCCCAGCGTTCGCCGTCGATGCGAGGCCCACGTCGAGCGGCGCACGAGCAGGCTCGCCCTGCGCCGCCGTCGTTCCTGCGGTTTGTCCTGGCTTTCCCCGTCGTCGCAATCGGTGCTTCATATACCCCCCTGAACCAACTACTTGACGCGCATGCCATGTCGGTCGAGCAGGCGGTGGAGGAGCTGACGCGAGACGCCCATGGCCTCGGCAGCGCGGGAGATGTTGCCGTCGTGCTGGCGAAGCTTCGCCGTGACGTATTTGCGCTCGAGCTCGGCCAGCACGGCCTCGCGCGCCTCGGGGAGCGTGAGCTCGAGCCATTTGTCGAGATGGGTCTCCTCCGGGCTTGCCTTCGCCGTGTCGTCTGCGGGCGCAGCGGGCGCCTGCGCGGCTTGCCTCGCGGCGGGGCCGAACATCTCGTCGAGGAGCTCGGGGAAAAGAACCATACGCGCCACCACGTTCCGCAGCTCCCGCACGTTGCCCGGCCAATCGTATCCGATCAGCATCGGAAGCGTCTCGGGCGGCAGGTCGTCCGGCTGCATCGGCGGATTGCGGCTCGAAAGGAAGCGCTCGACCAGCAGCGGAATGTCTTCCTTTCGTTCGCGCAGCGGCGGCACCAGGACCTCGAACACCGAGAGGCGGTAATAAAGATCCTGCCTGAACTTGCCCTCCGTCACCATGGCCTTCAGGCTCCGATGGGTCGCCGCGACGATACGCACGTCAATCGCCTGATCGTGCGTCGAGCCGAGCCTCCGCACCGTTCGCGCCTCGATCACGCGGAGCAATTTCTGCTGCGCCTCGAGCGGGAGCTCGCCTATCTCGTCGATGAAAAGGGTCCCACGGTTCGCCGCCTCGAAGAGACCGGGCCGGTTCACCGCGCCCGTGGCCGCGCCGTGGACCGTGCCGAAGAGCTCGGCCTCGACGACGCCCGGCGTGATGGACAGGGCCCCACAATCGACGGTCACGAGGGGGCCATGGCTGCGTTTGCTGTTCTGGTGGACGGCGCGCGCCAGCACCTCCTTGCCCGTCCCCGACTCTCCCAGCAAAAGGAGGGTCTCGTCGGTCGGGGCCAAGCGCTCCAGCTTGGCGAAGAGCGCCCGCATGGCGAGGCTCTCCCCCGCCGCGGAGCCGAAGGAGTCTCGTGCGGAAAGGGGCAAGACGGCGGACCCGCCGGACGGCTGCACGACGAACGTGCAATCGCCGATGGTGGCGGGGACGGCGGGGGGGAGGAAGGCCTCCGTGATCCGTATGTCACGGATGAACGTGCCATTCCGGCTCTCGAGGTCCAAAAGGACCACGCCTTCCTCGGTGAGGCGCAGCTCGCAATGCTTTCGCGACACCTTGGTGTCGGGGACGACGAGGTCGCATGCCTCGCTCTGGCCGAGCACGAGCGGAGCGATCCCGAGGGGCGCCGTGACGGTCCGCCCATCGGGGAGCGTCACGGTCACCCGAAGATTCGGCAATCGGAGCGATCGCCCCTCGTCGATGCTCGTCAGCGTGAAGGAAGTATCGCGTTGGCTACTCACGTCGTCATCTTATCGACGGCGAGGAAGGGTTGCAAGCCGCCCTCACTTCTCGTGGAACACGTATTCGTGTTGCGCATCCCGGACGATCAGCGTCCGTTTGGCCCCGCTACCCACCACGAGCTCCGCCCCGATCATCCCCGCCGCCGTC
>JANMGF010000726.1:0-4656 GCA_031374535.1 Polyangium sp. (in: bacteria) | reverse complement strand
CGTTCTCGGTCGAGGAGCTCCGCGCGCGGGGTGTACGGGCAGAGCTCCTCCAGAATCCGGATTTCGTCCGGTCGAGCCCGGTGATCGAGGGCATCGAATACTTCGATGCTTCTTTCTTCGGCTACTCGCCGCGCGACGCCGAGATGCTCGATCCCCAGCAACGCGTCTTCCTCGAGTGCGCGTGGGCAGCGCTGGAGAACGCCGGGTACGGGGGCGCCAATCCAGGCTCCGTCGGGGTCTTCGCTGGCACCAGCGTGAGCACGTACCTCCTCTTCAACCTGATGACCCACCCCGAGATCGCGATGGCCGAGGACACGTTCTCGGCCATGGTGGCGAACGACAGGGACTTCCTCGCGACCCGCGTCGCCTACCACCTCGACCTGCGAGGGCCGAGCCTCGACGTGCAGTCCGGCTGCTCCACGTCGCTCGTGGCGACGCACCTGGCCTGCCAGGCGCTCCTCGGCTTCCAGTGCGACCTGGCGCTCGCGGGCGGGGTCTCCATTCACATGCCGCAGCGCACGGGGTACGTGTACCAGCTCGGGGGCATCGCCTCGCCGGACGGACATTGCCGTACGTTCGATGCGGACGCGAGCGGGACCCTGTTCGGCAGCGGCGTGGGCGTGGTGGTGCTCAAGCGCCTCGATGACGCGATTCGAGACGGCGATACGATAAGCGCGAACATCCGGGGCTCGGCCATCAACAACGACGGCGCGGCCAAGGTCGGGTTCACGGCGCCGAGCGTCGAGGGCCAGGCGGAGGTCATCGCGCGCGCCCACGCCATCGCAGGCGTCTCCCCCGAGAGCATCGCTTATGTCGAGACCCACGGGACCGCGACGCCGCTCGGTGATTCGGTCGAGGTCGCAGCGCTCGTGAGGGCATTTCAGGCCGGGAGCGATCACAAGCGAACTTGCGCCCTGGGGTCCGTGAAGACGAACGTGGGTCATCTGGACGCGGCAGCCGGCGTCGCGGGGCTCATCAAGACCGCGCTCTCGCTCCGTCACGGCGAGATCCCGCCGATGTTGCACTTCAAGCGCCCGAACCCGCGGCTCGATCTCGACAATAGCCCCTTTTTCGTCAATGCGGCGCTCGAGCCTTGGCCCGCGGCGCTCTCGCCGCGACGCGCCGGGGTCAGCTCGATCGGGATCGGCGGGACCAACGCGCACGCCATCCTGGAAGAACCCCCCGAGGTCGGGCCATCGGGCCCTTCACGTCCGTGGCACGTGCTCGTTCTCTCGGCAAAGACGCCTGAAGCCCTGGATCGGGCGACGCAGGCGCTCGCCGATCACCTCGCGTCCCGCCCGGAGGTCCTTTTCGCCGACGTCGCGTATACCCTCCAAGTGGGGCGGAAGTCCTTCGCGCACCGCCGAGCGATCGTATGCAACCAGGATCGCGACGGGCTCGCAAGGCGGGCCTTGTTCGAGCCGCGGCGCGTGCTCTCCGGGACCAGCGACGGCACACCCCGATTGGTGGCGTTCATGTTTCCAGGCAGCGGCACGCAGCACGCAGGGATGGGCGCAGAGCTCTACCGCAGCGAGCCCGTCTTCCGCGATACCTTCGACCGCTGCGCGAAAATCCTGACGCCGCGCCTGGGCGTGGATGTACGCGACCTGATGGCCCCGCGCGCGGGTACGGGACGGGAGGAGGGGACGCTCACGTCGCCCTCGCTCGTGCTCCCAGCGCTCTTCGCGACCGAATACAGCCTGGCCCAATGGTGGATCTCGCTTGGTATCGAGCCCGCCGCGATGATCGGTCACAGCATGGGCGAGTACGTCGCCGCATGCCTCGCGGGCGTCTTTTCGCTGGAGGACGCGCTCGCGCTCGTCGCGGAGCGCGGTCGCCTCCTCGGCACCCTGCGGCCCGGCGCCATGGTGAGCGTCGATCTACCCGAGCGAGACCTGCTCCCGCTGCTGGGCCCGCACCTGTCCGTGGCGGCGGTGAACGGCCCCGAGAGTTACGTCATCGCGGGGGAGCCGGATGCGATCGATGCTTTCATCGCTTCCCTGAACGAGCGCGACATCGAACATGTACGATTGCCAATCAGCGTCGCCGCGCACTCGCACCTCATCGAGCCCATCCTGCCCGCGTTCGCCGCGTTCGTGCGAGGCCTCCAGCGCAATCGCCCGAAGATCCCCTTCGTCTCTTGCGTCACGGGCACGTGGATTCGGGATGAAGAGGCCGAGAGCGCGGACTACTGGGTGCGCCAGCTCCGACAAACCGTGCGCTTCGGCGATAGCATCCGGACGTTGCTCGACGATCCGCGCTGGGTCCTGCTCGAGGTGGGGCCGGGGCGAGCACTCAGCTCGGCCGCACGCCAGCAGATCGGCTCGTCGGGCAAGGTGGCTGTGTGCTCCTCGATGGGCTTACCGCAGGAGGGGCGCTCCGAGATCGAGTTTGCCATGACGACCCTGTCGCGGCTATGGCTGGCCGGCGTCGCCGTCCCCTGGGAGCGCCTCCATGCGAGCGGCGCGCGGAGGCGTATCCCGCTGCCGACCTATCCCTTCGAGCGCCAGCGGTTCTGGGTCGATCCGCGCCCTACGGATGCGCGCCGGGTCGAGGCCCGACCTACCGACACCTGCGCGGTGCGGCCCCCCGAACCTTCAGGCAAAAAGCCCGATATCGCGGACTGGTTTTACCTTCCTTCGTGGAAGCGGACGTTGTGGCCGGAGCCTGCGGCCCAGGCCAGCGAGGCCTGCTGGCTCGTCTTCACGCCGCCCGAGGGGCCGCTCGTGGGGCTCTCGGAGCGGCTCGCGGCCGCCGGAGCGACGGTCATCACGGTGCGCCCGGGGGCCCGGCTTCAGCGCGTCGGCGACGGGCTCTACGAGATCGAACCACGTGACCGGGGCGCCTACACGGCGCTCCTCGAAGAGCTCGCGCGCGCTGATCGCACGCCGACCCACGTCCTGCACGCGTTCAGCCTGCTCGAACCGCGCCGCGACGACGATGGGGCGGCGCACGCGCACGACGTCGGTTTCCAGAGCCTGCTCTTCCTCGCGCAATCCCTCGGGGAGCTGCCTCTGGGCAACCCCATTCATCTCATGATCCTCTCCAGCGGAGTCCAGGCGGTCACCGGCAGCGAGCGCCTGCGACCCGCGCACGCGACGCTCCTCGGCATCTGCCGCGTCCTGCCCCGGGAACACCTCAACATCACGTGCAAGAGCGTCGACCTCGACGGGTACCCCGACGCGCTCGCGCAAAGCACGCTCACCCAGCTCGTCGCCGAAGCCCAGGGCGTGGCGGGCAGCGGCTGCTTCGCGCATCGAGGCGCGCACCGCTGGGAGCAGACGTACGAGCCGACGCGCCTCGAGCCCGCGCCGAGCGCCCCGCCACGCCTGCGCGGCCGCGGCGTGTACCTCATCACCGGCGGCCTCGGCGGCATCGGCCTCGCGCTCGCGGAGCACCTGGCTTCCGCGGTCGAGGCGCGCCTCGTCCTCGTCGGACGCTCGTCCTTGCCGGAGCGAGACACCTGGGCGCAATGGTGCGAGACGCACGGGGAGGACGATCCCACGCGAAAGGCCATCACCCGCGTCCAGGCCATCGAGGCGCTCGGGGGCGAGGTGCTCGTGGTGACGGGCGACGTGTCCGACGCCGCACGGATGGCCGAGGTCGTCGCGCAGGCGCGCGCCCGGTTCGGCGAGATCAACGGCGTCCTTCATGCGGCAGGGATGCCGCCGGGCGGCCTCATCAAGACCAAGACGCTCGACACGGTCGAGGGCATCTTCCGGCCGAAGGTCGCGGGCGCCGTCGTGCTCCACCGCCTCGTCGGTGACGCCCTCGACTTTTTCGTCGTGTGCTCGACGCGCACGGCGGTCGTCGGCGATTTCGGGCAGGTCGACCATTGCGCGGCGAATGCGTTCCTCGACGCCTTCGCGCAGCGTTGCGCGGCCGAAGGGCGCATGCAGGTCACGTCCATCAACTGGGATGCGTGGCGCGACGTGGGCCAGGCCGCGACGGCCGCTCGCGCCGAGGATTTCGCGTTCTATCGGGAGATGCTCCAGGCGAGCGGCATCGGCACCGCGGAGGGAATCGACGTCTTCGACCGCGTCCTCACGCGCCGCACCCCGCAGATCGTCGTGTCGACGCGGGACCTCTCGGCGGTGCAGGCCGAGGCGGGGCGCCTCATCCAGGCGCTGACCGGCGGAGAGGCGGGGGGACAGGCGGGGGGACAGACGGCCATCACGGCTTCCACCGAGGAGGTCGAGCACGTGATTGCCGAGATATGGCAACGCGTCCTCGGGATCGAGCGCATCGATCTCCACGCGAGCTTCTTCGACATCGGCGGCAACTCGCTCATCGGGCTCAAGGTCGTCGCCGAGATCAAGCGCGCGCTGGGGGTCGTCTTGCCCGTCGTGACCCTCTTCGAGCGCCCGACCATCGCGGGGCTCGCGCGGCACCTTCGCCCCGACGAGGAGGGGGAGGGCGCCACGTACGAGGACCGCCGGAGCCGCGGCGCGCGCCGCCGGGAACGATTGCAGCGCAGGCGAGGATAGGCAGGAGACGTCTTCATGGATTCCGCTCGAACTGGTATGGAAATCGCGATCATCGGCCTCGCTGGGCGCTTCCCCGGCGCCGGGGACGTGGGGACGTTCTGGCGTAACCTCTGCGATGGCGTGGAGGCCATCCTGGCCTCGCCAGACATCCGCAACGCGCTGACCGGCG
>JANMGF010000720.1:0-2391 GCA_031374535.1 Polyangium sp. (in: bacteria) | reverse complement strand
CCCCTCAAAAGGAAAACCGTCGGAGCAAAAAACAATCGCCCTCGGGAACCCGGGGGCCGCTCGCACCGACGGGTCGTCTGGCGTCGCTGCGCCGAGTCTGGCGCGGCCCCCCTTCGACCATCTCGATCGACGGGGCGAGGTGGGCTAGCGTGGCTCGCTTGGCGGAAAGGGAATCGGCGCGGGTCATGAGCGCACCAAACGAAAAGACCGACAAGAAGAAGCAGAAGGCGGACAGGGCCGATCGTCTCGGCGAGGTCCTGGATTTCATGCGCCTGCTCTGGGCCGTGGATCACGCCCTTCAATCGATGTCGAAGCGCATGGAAGCATCGCTCGGCGTCACCGGACCGCAGCGGCTCGTCATCCGGATCGTGGGGCGTTTCCCCGGGATCTCGGCGGGAGAGCTCGCGAGCGTTCTGCACATCCACCCGAGCACGCTGACGGGCATCCTGAAGCGGCTCGAGTCGCGAGGGATCATCGACCGCAAGCCGGATGCGGACGACGCGCGGAGAGCGCTCTTCGGGTTGACGGCGCGAGGTCGTGAGCTCGACGGGCTGAAGGTCGGCACGGTCGAAGCGATCGTACGGCGCTCGCTCGCGAAGCTGCCTCCACGCAAGGTGGGGGCGGCGCGTGATGTGCTCCACGCGCTCGCGATGTCGCTGCTCGAAGAGAAAGAGTAGGCGCCATGCGAGACAAGCGCGTCGCGATCGTCCTCTCGATCTTGCTCGCGGCTTGCGGCTCGGAAGAGCCTCCGCCCACGAGTGAACCCGACGACGGCAAGTTCCGTCCGCCGGCGAGCGGCGAACGCACGACCGAGGCGATCGCCTGCAACACGCTCGTCGACGCGCATGGCAAGCGTATGCTCTCGCTCGGGTGCGCCGGCACGTCGCGCACCTGCCCGGGCATGCTCCGCGCGTTGTTCGGCGCCGAGTGCCTTCAGTACGACAAGGGCAGCGTCGACGGATGCGTGGAGTTCTTCGCCGCGAAGGACACGTGCGCGGAGATCGGCGCGGCGCTCGATACGTGCGTCGTCACGGCCTACGAGGACACGACCCCGGCCGGTTGTCCCTAGAACCTCGCACCATTTCTAGGGCGACTTGCCCTCCACGAACGAGCGCATCGCGCCTACGCCTTTGCTCGCGCCCTCGACGTTCTCCGCGTTGAGCAAGCTCTGCGGCATCGGCAGGCGCGGGAGCACGAACAGCTCGAGCTCGAGCTCCGTGTGGCCGTCGTCGACCGGGCGCAGGCGCCACGACGCGCGGAAGTCCTTCACGTTGCCCTCGAGCAGCGAGAGGTCGTAGGTCTCGACGTCGCCCAACTTCCGCGCGTGGCTCACGGCCGTCCGCACCCAGAAACGCACCGCGCCATGCAGCGCCGTGACCTCCATGTAGACCTCGCGCTCGCCGGTCTTCGTGCGTCCGAGGACCTTCGATCGGCTGTAGTTCGGCATGAAACGCGCGTAGTCGCCGAACGAGAGCACACGCGCGCGCACGGCGTCGATCGGCGCGGCGACGATCACCTTCGCGCGTCCCCGCACGAGCTTCGATCCAGGGATCGGGACCGCGACCGCCATCGGCATCGACGCGCCCGGCCCACCCGCGTTCGAAGCCTCCGCCCGCGCCTCGCCGCCCCCGAGGATCCCGAGGAGCCCCAAGGCCCCAAGCCCCCAAAGCCGCCTCGCGCGCCCCCCATCGTGCCTTTGATGCGCCATGAACGAGTGTGGTCCAACAAACCGATTGTCGCACATGGTTGGTGCATGAACGGACGCGTCCGTTGCCACTGCGCTTCATGGATCATGTGCCGTAACACAGCATACTGAACCGAAGGCTGGCCGGGGTCTGGCGGGGGCCGTGCGTCGAAAACGCACGGTGGTTTCGCCCGGCGTGCGGCGCGCGCACGCCACGGACGATCCGGCGCGCGGTGAGGGGGAACGAACATGAACCGAATGTCTTTGTTTTCGTGGGGGCTCGGCGCGGTGATCGGCTTTTTGGGGTGCGGCAGCCAGGAAGCGCCAGAGCCGCCCAGGGCGACGGATCCCGATCCCGGGGTCGGCGACGCAGGAGGAGGCGGCCTGAATGCGGCGTGCGCGCCGCTCGGCGAGGCGATCGTGGTGAGCGCGGAAGACAGCGGGGCGCCTTCGATCCTGTGGACGGCCGGGGGCTACCTCGTCGCATGGCAAGCGCGGACGGGCGGGGCGGACGAGGTGCGCGTCGCGCGGGTGGGGACGGATGGAAAGGTCGGGGCGGCGCACGGGGTCGCGACGCTCGCAGGCACGCACGCCGTGCCGTCGCTGCACGCGACGAGCAGCGGGATCCTGGTGACGTGGGAGGACGCCGGGGCCGTCGGGCTCACGATCCAGGCACGTACGCTCGACGGGGACGGCCAGCCGACGGG
>JANMGF010000659.1:0-2505 GCA_031374535.1 Polyangium sp. (in: bacteria) | reverse complement strand
CAGGGGCTCGGGCGCCCCGCCCGGCGCACGCAGCACGAGCGCGGCTGCGGCGGCGATCGCGGCGGCGACGAGCAGCGATACGGCGAGGCGCCTCGGGCGTAATGCGACCACGGTCGCGGGGCGGGGGAGCTCGGTCCAGCTTTCTCGGGCGCTGCCCTCGATTCGCGCGAGATACCGTGGATCGCTCGCAGGATCCTGCGTTTGCGCCGCGGTCCCTACGCCCTGCAGCAAGCTGTCGCCCTTCATGCCTTCATCCCCTGTTGGGTATGCGCCGCGCCGCCTCGTTTTCTGAGAGGATGTCCGTCCGGATCTGACGGGCGAGCTTTTGCAGCCTGTTGCGCCACTGGTACATCGCGTCCGCCGTCATGCCGGTGATCTGACATGCGTCCTCGATCGACCTGTCTTCCACGACCAGCATGGGCGAGGTGTTACGAAAGAGACACTTGGCAATTGAGTTGTCACCTCGCCACCTCCGGCGGGCCTGCGTGGCGTCCTCGAACGATGGAACAAGAAAGGCTCGGTGCTCGAGGCTCGAGGCTCGAAGCAACGCTGAAATGCCGAGGTCACGCGCGTGTGCCGAGGGCTCTTTCGGGAACGGGAAGAAGAGTGGTGTCGAAGTTGGTGTTGCGCTGGTCATTCGGCATGACTTTTGCTAGATGGACGATTCATGCGATACCTCTTTCGGCTCCCTATCCGCTCCCTCTCTCTCTGCCTGCTCGGCGCCGCCGCTGGATGCGTCGTCGATGGCCGAGAGAGCGACTCCGACGACACTGTCGACGAGGCAGCACAAGCGCTGACACTGTCGACGATCACGTCGTACACCAACAACTCGACCAACACCGTTCTATCGCATGTCAATGGCAAGAAAACGGTCGCAGCCGCGAATGGGCTGCATAGTGTCTGGGCCCTGAACGGCACGGTGTATTATGCAAGCTCGACCAACGGCGTCACCTGGACGGCTCCAGCACAGATAACGCTGCCCGGCTCGCCCTGGGCATCGAGTCCCGCTATTACGGTCACGAGCAATGGTACCATCGCCGTTGTCTACGTACGCTACGGAGAGATTTATTACCAGTCGAAGCCGCCGCAACTCGGCTGGAACCCTGCTTTCCGAGTGACATCCGACTATACCAGCCAGAACGCCGATTCTCCGGCGATCGCCGCTTACAACGACGAAGTGCACCTGACATGGGTCGGTTACACCCCGTATTATGCGACCTTCCCCGTTGGCCAATCGGCCTCCATCGCCACGGCATCGCGCGTCAAATATGACTACTTGCTGTGCGCGACGTACTTCAACAGTACCCCGACCATCGCAATCTCCACCAACAGCGGCGGTACCGGACCGGTGGTGCGTGTGGCCTGGTACGAGCACAAGATTGACGACTCGAATTGCAACAGCAATACCTTCACCTTGTTCGTGGCCGAGAAGCCTGCGGTATCGATGCCCGGGACGAGTTGGCCCGTTGTGCACTCGACCAAAAACTCCAACGTCGTTGCAGCATCGACGGGATCCGTTTCGCTCTCGATGGCTGCGAACCGTACGACGGGCGACTTCTACCTCGCTTATAGCTATCTCGTGAACGGAGTCGAGAAGACCGGTCTATACCACGAAAACGCCCAAAATTCACAGGACTTCTGGCTGAGTCACCCGATCCTGTCCCGTCGGGCAATCATCGACGTGGCGGCCACGCAGAATGGACAGTCGACGTTCCGCATCGCCTACTCCGATTTCACCCTGGGAAGCAATGGCTACGGCCCAACCCTCTATCGGACCGGCAAGTGGACGAGCGGAAACTCTCCGACCTGGGATGCGCCGGCTGTGCAAATGTCGAGCTCGGGTCGCATGGGCACGGCACTCTTCTGGGAATCCAACGTCAATCCGACGACCAAAAGAGCCTTCTACTCGCTCTTCGAGACATGGTGGAACGCGAGCAATTATACGCTCGTCGATGCCTACGATACGGTGACGAGGCTAGCCCCGCGCGTCGCTGACTATGACGGCGACAACAAGACCGATCTCACCGTGCGCCGCCCATCGCAGACCAAGTTCTACACCATTCGCAGCTCCAACAATCAAATCACCGGCGGTGTCTTCGGCGCCGCGGGCGACGCCCCAGTAGATGGAGACTTCGATGGTGACGGGAAAACGGACTATGCCTTGTGGTCGCCGTCCACCGGCTTATGGGACATCGTGCAGAGCTCGACCAATACCCATGTCTACCGTTCGTGGGGTACGAACGGCGATATCCCGCTGTCCAGCGACTTCGATGGCGACGGCAAGACGGACATCTCGGTGTGGAGGCCGTCGCAGACCAAGTTCTACATCATTCGCAGCTCCGACAATCAAATCACCGGCGGTGTCTTCGGCGCTGCGGGCGATATCCCGGTAAACGGCGATTTCGATGGCGACTGGAGGGCTGATTGGGTTCTCTGGCGCCCGTCGACCGGCGTATGGGACATCCTGCAGAGCTCGACCAATACCCATGTCTACCGTTCGTGGGG
>JANMGF010000632.1:0-12641 GCA_031374535.1 Polyangium sp. (in: bacteria) | reverse complement strand
GTGCGCGCTCGGAAGAGGTGATGACCGCGGCGCTGCGTGGCGCATCGCAGCGAAGCGCGCGGGTGGTGATCCTCGACGTGACGGGGGTGAAGGGCGGCGACGAGCACATCGCGGAGTCGCTGGTGCGAACGGCGTCGGCGCTGAAGCTGCTCGGCACGCAGGCGATCCTGACGGGGATGCGCGCGGACGTGGCGCGGTCCTTGGTGGGAAGCTCGTCGGAGCTCGGGGGGATCGTGACGAAGGGGAGCCTGCAGGCGGGGATTGCGGTGGCGATGGGGGGGCGAGGGGCCTCCGGGAACGGGAAGAGGTAGGGGTCGCGATTGCCTGGGGGCCACCGGTCGGTATTCCGCCCGGCATGGACAACGCCGTTTCATTCAATGCGTGCACGTCATCCGGCGTCCGTCGACTCCGTAGAGACGCTTGTCCATGAAGTCCTGGGATGTATTGCCTCCGCGATGAGCTAGACTCTCCAGGGTCGGCGGGGGCGCGAGGATCGTTAGCCGATCATTGGGGAGCACGCCCGTCCCCGACACCAGCTTTCATGGCGGGAGGGGCGACGATGATCGTTCTGTGCGTATTGCTATTCGGCGTTACGGGTGTGCTTCTGGCTGCGATGGTCCGGTCGCAACGCTTGTCGCAGAACCTCGTCGCACGAGACCACCAACTGGAGAAGCTCCAGGCCGAACAGAAGGCGCTATCGAGGAACCTCCTCGTCGCCGTGGACGAGGACCAGAAGAAGGTCGGCTGGCTCGACCATCTGGAGCAGAAGGTCGGCTGGCTCGAGGCGGAGCTCGCCAAGCGGCCGAGGATCACGCGCAAGACGTACAAGATCCTGACGCTCGGCCTGAAGGCCACGGGGAAGACGTCGCTCACGTTGAAATGGTCGAATCCGCTCGTCGACCTCGGGGTGCTCGAGGGGACGAAGATCGAGCGTTACGAGCGGACGGTGAGCCACGTCCTCGATGACGACACCATGACGCACCACGTTTTCGAAGTCGGCGACTGGGGTGGCGAACATATCGTCGACGCGCTGCACGAGCTCATCGTGGATGAGATTCATGGGCTTTTGATCGTCACGGACCTCGCGGGCAAGGATGGGAAGCGGGTCGACCCGGCGCGGGTCGAGGAGCAGCTTCGGGAATTCCAGCCGCAGACCCTCAAGTACTTTTTTGGCCGCAAGACGCTCGCCTCGTGCAAGGCGGTCGTGCTCTTCATCAACAAGAGCGACATATTGCCCGGGACGCCTGCGGAGGTGGAGGAGGCTGCGAAGAAGCTTTATGCGCCGCTCATCCAGCACCTTTACCGCTATTCGGCGCAGCTCGACATCCGCGTCTTCGTCGGCTCGGCGAGCTACGGCCACAGCACGCATTTGCTTTTCTCGCATTTCGTGGAGAAGATCTTGCCGAAGAGCGCCTACGACAGTGAGCTTTTGCAGAGGTTGAAGACGGACGGGGCGTCGCCATCCAGCACGGAAGAGAAGACGGCGCCCCTTCCAGCCTCGCGGGGAAAAACGCGCGTTGCATGAATCATTGCGGGTGATGTGAATGGATACTCGAGACGACCCGGGCACCGGCTATGCCGTGCCGACGTACGAGGCGCCGAAGGGCGCGGCCTTCTACCATTTCCTGCACGGGAACGTGCCTGGGCACGAGATCGACTTCATGTACAGGCCGAACATGGCGGAGGGCCCTCTGTCCCGCCAGCATTTCGGCCACCTGTCGCGGCTGCTCATGTTCATCGAGCCGCGAGGCGTCGGGGGCTCGGCGTTCGCGATCGGGAACCTGTCTCGGGACGACTCGCACTACGAGCCGGGGCACGGCGGGCTCGCGTTCATCCTGAGCCTACGCATTCGAGGCGCCCGCGATCATGCGGGGCGGCCTGCTCCGTCCTTTTCGCACGCGATCGCGGTGATCGATCGTGATTTCGAGGCAGAGACGCTCCTCGAAGCGGCGCTCGCGTTCCAGGGGCGGGTTTTTGCTGGCACGTGTCCGAATGCCGAGGACGGCGGTTTCTACCATGTTTATGCTCGCTGCGCGGAGGATCCGGCGCGCGCGCTCGACCTCGTGCAGAGGTACACGAGTGATTTCGCGGACCTTCAGATCCCCGGGCCGAGCACGAGGGGCCTCCGTTATTCGGCGGCTTCCGTGACGCAGCCGCGTCGCGTGGTGATCGTGCACGAGGATGGGGCGTCGTTCGAGGACATCGCGCGTTGTGCGGCTCGGATCGCGGCGGTTCTTTACCAATCGGACGTGAAATGGACGGTCATCTCGAATGGCCGCGAGTCGGACCTGCCGGGCGGCGTGACGGTGCGGATTCTACCGGCGAGCGAGGCGGGGGTGCCGGAGGAGGGAATCGCGGTCCATCGCCTCGAGGATCTGCCGCAGGCCGAGGAGGAGCTCGCGCGGAGGTTGTTCCGTGCCAACCCGACGCGCAAGCCGGACGCGCCGAACGTGCGGCCTGAATGGCGGGAGGTTGCAGCGGCGGAGGCGTGTGAGGCGGAGAAGGCGCGCGCTGGGGCAGCGGAGCCGGACCGCGAGGATGTCGCGGATACGGTACGAACGGCGCCGCGGCGGCGGGGATGGATGGGTTTGGTCGGGGGGGTGTTGGTTGCGGTGGTGGGAATGGGGGCGGTCGTGATGAGGGGTGAGCCGGGGGCGGCGGTGGAGGAGGCGCCGACGGGGGAAGTGGTGGTGCCGGCGGTGGAGAAGGCGGCTGCGCCGCAGCGGGTGGTGGCAGAGGAGCCGGTGCAGCGGGTGAGCGAGGATGTGGGGGCTGGGAAGGTGAGGGGAGGGGCTGTGGCGACGCCGGTGAAGTCGGCTGGGGCGACGCGCAAGGCGCCCCGCACGCCTTCCAAGTCGTCGTGGAAGGGGGGCAAGCCCCAGTCCCAGCGGGGTGGGCAAACACCGGAAGTGCCTAGTGTGTTGGGTGATGACCCGCTCCGGGAGAAGGAGTGAGCGGGACGATTTGGATGGGGGATGCTGCCGGGGGACGTGTGGGCGATTCTAAGGCGCTTCGGCAGTTCATTACTGACAAGTATACTGTGTGCATCCGGCGTCGACACAGCCTGGGGCAGGTTTGCAGGTCGTCTTGAAGCAATCCGCGTCCGCGATGCAGGGCAAATCTTCGTCCACCATGCATTTTTCGGCGTCACAGGTGTTGGGCCCGTCTTCGGTTTCATTGCAACCCGAATGAGCCCAGCAAGCCTTGCTAGGGTCGTGGCTACACGTGCCTCGACAGATTTTCCCCACGCAATCATTATCGACTGCGCAAGATTCTCCGGTAGCAGTCTTGCACTCCCCTTTGCCGTTGCAGACGCGGTCGTCGTCGCAGCCGTCCGGAGCCATGAATTCGACGTTCGTGCATTTGCCAATCTGATCAGGAACGTTACAAGACCGGCACGTCCCGTCGCACGCCTCGTTGCAGCAAACCCCGTCCGTGCAGTGGCCGCTATCACACTCATCTGCAATCGTGCATTCGTCTCCTTTGGGACGCTTGACACAATCTCCCTCGCCGTTACAAACCCCAACGCACCCCTCGATGACCGTTCCCGCCCTGTGTGGCTGACTCGTCGTCACCTCATCCACGCACACCTCGACGGTGCATGCATTCCCGTCATCCACAACGTTACATGGCTTTGTCCCGGTGGCATTTTCCTGCCGCTCCGCCTCCTCTTCCGCGTTGTTCGCACACCCCATCCCGTAGACAGCACCCACACCGATGGGCAGCCCAGCAAGCACCAGAAGTCCGAACGTCGACCTATTCATCACGACTCACCCCCATCAAAAGGACCCAAGGACCCGAACCCCGCTCTCCCCGCTACCCACGGCGGGCAGAACCATCACGCTTGCGCGCTGGCCCCGTTTCTCCGGCCAAAACACCACGGCGAGCGTCGCGGCAAGTGCCACGCCCCCGACCACGAATCCCGCCTTCGCGGCATTCTCTACTTCATCCTGATTTTCACGTTTCTTTATTACGTCGCCGCAAGTTGCCGTCCGGTCACCGGTACAGACGCTCTCGTTCTGTGGCACTTGCCTCTCCAAGGATGCCCACTGCTCATCGGCCTCCCTGGACCAATAGTTCGCCCGTGCGGTCATCCCAATCCCAGCGACGAGCCCCGCGGTTGTGAGGATCGCCCCTCCCCCGATTGCCCAGGGCCTCCACTCCAGCGCCCCCTCCCTTTGCCCCGGCCCCGGCCTCGGCACGGGCCCCGGCCCCGGCACGACGCCCTCCGTCTCCTGGCGTCGCTCCTGAATTCGCATTTCTCGCACCGCATCGCCGGGTGCGACCTCGATCGCCTCCGAAACGAAAGCAAAACCCTGCTTCCGCGCGGTGATCGTTCTCCGCCCTGGATCGACGAACACGTCGGTCACGAGGGGTGTCGTCCCCACGACGACGCCATCCACGAGCACCTCCACCCCCGGATCGTCCGCACGAATCCGCAGCGCTCCAATCTTGGCGCGCGCTTCGAGGAACAAAGAGGTAATCGCGTCCCGATCCGCGGCGCTCGCCCCCACCGCCTGGCGTAGAAAGTAGGACAGGTGCTCCGCAGCGTCGCGATATTTACCCACCTCGAGCTCCGCCTGGCCCAGACTCGCCGCAACCCGGGGATGCCGGCTGAGCGCCCAGGCCGCCGAGAACTCCGCATAGGCCGCATCCCATTGCCCGGCTTTCCTCGCCGCGATACCTGCATCGAAATGCTGCGCTGCCGTGGAATGACTGGCGCATTCCGTCGTCGCGCCGGCCGGTCCGGACGAATGTGCCGAGCCGCTGAGCAAAAGTGACGAGAAAGCTGTCGCGAGCGCGACGGATCGTCCCGGTGTGTTCGATAGGACTCTCATACGACCCCGCCTCTCAAAACGACCCGCCCACCCAGACTCCATTCTCCCGGCCGCCCACAACGGGCGCCACCCAGAGCCCGCTCTTCGGCGCCGTCCGTTTCTTCTTCGTAGGCGCCAAGGCCATCGCGATCGTCGCAAACGTCGCCACGCCCCCGAGAGCGAACGCCCCCACCGCCCATTCCATGGAATGCGAATCCGACGGGAACGCCATCATGGCGACGCCCGTCACGATTCCCGCGGCCGCCACCGTTGTTCCCCCGGCGATGGCCCAGGGCTTCCACCCGCCGCCATTCGTGTCCTTGTCCTCCGGCGCTCGCGGAGGAGCCGGTCGCTGCTCGACCATGATGGATACGTCGACCGTCGCGCCGGGCTTGAGCGAGCGCGCCACCGGAACGAACTTGACGCCTTGTTTCCAGGCCACGATCCGCCGCTGCCCCGGATCCACGACCACGTCCCCGTCGAGGGGCGACGTCCCCACGCGTTCCCCATCCACAAGGATGTCCGCGCCGGTGACCTCCAGCTTGATTCGCAGGGTGGCGAGCCTCGCGCGCGTGTCGGCGAGCATTGCCGTCACCTCTTCGCGCTCCGCCGGGGCCATCCCGTTCCCCATGCTCAGACACGCCTCGAGATGGGCGGTCGCGTCTCGGTACTTCCCGAGCTCGATTTCCGCGCTGGCCAGGGCCCAGGCGATCTTGTAATGCGGCTTCGCCTCCCAGGCCGAGGAGAACGCGTCACGCGCCTTCGCCCAGTTCCCCATTTCCGCGGCCGCCTCGCCAGCACCGTAATGCTGCCTCGCTTCCTCTGCGCGTGGGTCCACCGCGGGCGCGCCCTTCGGACCGGCGCCGAACGCTGGCCCTCCAAAGGAGAGGCCCACGAGGAGACCCGCCGCGAGCGCCCAGCGAGAGGCCGGCCCCTCCATCCGTAGCCCCGAAGTCCTGATTTTCAGCACGCTGCTTTTATGACATGCGTGTGTCGATAATCCAGGAAATCAGGTTGATTCTAAATCACGACTTCGTCCTCGACGTGCGCATTCAAGGCCAGTGCTAAAAGGGGCTTGTGGGGAGCTTTCGGGGCTTTTTTCCTGTCGTCCCATTCCCTCCCGGACGTGCGGTCGGCGTCGATGTCGTCGCGGGCCGCGGCGAGAATTTGGGTGATGCCGTGGTTGCGGGCTTCGGCGGCTTCGTCCGAGGAACAGCTGGGGTCGTAGGCGGCGTCGGAGTCTTCGCGGGTCCGGGCGTGGATTGCGGCGCCTCGTTCTTCTTTTCCTGGTTCAACGGCCCCGACGACGCCTCGGCCGCCCTCACCGCGTTCTTCGGCGGCACCGACGGCTCCTTGACCTTCTCCGCGTTGCTCGGGGCCACCGGCGGCGAAAGCGCGGCCCCAGGGCTCTCGACTCTCTCCGTCGAAGCTTTGTCGCGTATCACCGCGAAACCCAGGATACACAGCGCCCCGGCCAGCATCCCCGACGCGACTCGAATGCCAACGACAGGTCGCCTTCCCCGCTCGGCCGGCGCCGGCGGTATCGACGCCAAAGGCGGCATGCACTCCGGAATACTCTCCGGACGCCCCGACGAAACCCCCCGAACGAGCCCGTCCGTCGAGGTCGTCCCTCCGTGCGGATCTCCACGTCCGCCCGTCGTCGCTGGCCACGGAGTGACGGGTGGGAGCTCCGGCAGCGCCGCTATCGATAGCGGTGTTGCCATGGGCCGTGCTTGCTCCGGCGGTGCTTCTGCGCAGAGCTGGCGCAGGCCCGCCGCCTCCGCGGGGCCGATCACCAGCGTACCGTTCACCGTCACCTGCCGCGGCCGTTCTTTGGGCGGAATGAACTGGGTGAGTATTTCGCCCGAGTCAATCGGGCCAACCGGGCTCGCCCTTTCCGTTCGCCCCGGCATTGCACCGTGCCGCGAGTCCGGGGCGGCGCCGGCGAGATCGTCCGGGAGCGAGGGGCCGCGCGTGTAAACGTCGAGCATCGCGGCGACCTCGAGCGCGGAACCAATACGCTTTTGACGGTCGCGCGTGAGGCAACACGCGATGATCTCGGCGAGGCCCGGATCGACGTGGCGTACGCGGCTCGAGACGCGTGGGGCGTCCTCGGTCAGGATCGCGTGAACGAGGTCCTCGAACGGGCCTCGGAAGGGTCGCGCTCCGACGATCATCTCGAACAGAACCACGCCGAGCGACCAGAGATCCGTGCGCGCATCGAGGTTCTTTGCGACGCAGAGCTGCTCGGGGCTCATGTACGCCATCGACCCGACAGCCGCGCCGGGCCGCGTGAGGACGTTGTCCTGCGTGTCCATCTCCTTGGCCACCCCGAAATCGAGCACCTTGACGACGTACCCTGCCGCCGCTTTCGTCCGGTGCAGGAAGATGTTCGTGGGCTTCAGATCCCGGTGCATGATCCGGGCTTCGTGCGCGGCAGACAGGGCATACGCCACGTCGCGCCCGATGCGAGCGGCGACGTTGGGCGAAAGCGTGTGCCTCCGCTGCAGGAGCTCCCCGACGGTCTCGCCCGTGAGCAATTCCATGACGAGAAAGGGATCACCCTTCTCCGTCTCGCCTGCATGGTACAGCTCGACGATGTTCTCGTGACGCAGGCTCCCGCATAGACGCGCTTCGCGGAAGAGGCGCGCCCGGAGATCCTCGCTCGGACGAATGATCAACTTCAGCGCGACGCGCCGCCACGTGCGTTCGTGCAGCGCCTCCCATACCGCGCCCATGGCGCCCTCTCCGATTGGACGGACGAGCTGGTATTCGCCCCCGACGATATCTCCGACTTTCATGCGTCCCCCGGTCCGCCATCCTACCATCGGATTCGTGTTCGCAAAGGGATTCTCCGAAAAATGATCATTCTGCCCCCAACGGGCCAGGCCGCGGTTCGTCGGCATTGCATCGGTACGTGTTCCCGGTGGAAACACTTTCCCGATTTGACAGGATCGTGCTGTTCCGGTAATCTCGCTACACTTCTCGAGGCCGGGCGCTCGCATTCATTCGCGAGGATTCGCCGGGACATCTGCATTCGAGGCCAGGCGATTTCCTGGCCAGTTGAGGGGGTCACGATGTCATCGGGAACGACGACGCGCGTCAGGGCCATTTCGGGGCTCGTCGCTGTTTTATGGATCGCATGCAATCCGCACGATCCCAACCAGCTCCTCAGTGGCTCTCCTGAGCTCTCGAGCCCCGCGGCCGGCGGCCCGGGCGCGCCGACGGACGCGCGCCGCCTGTTCAAGGAGATGGAGTCCGAATTGCTGAGCGCTTGCAAAGGGTGCCATGGCGCTGGGACGAACACGCCACTTCTCGCAGGCCCCGATTATTACCAGACGTTCGTGGGCTGGTCCGATATCGTCAAACCGGATCCCGAGCAGAGTCTCTTGTATACCTTCACGCGCGTTGGCAAAGGCCATACAGGGAGAAATCTGGATGCCGAGGACCTCGTCGGTACACTCTTGCCGAAGGTCGAGGCGTGGCTCGCGGCGGAGGCGAAGAACTTCACTCTACCGCCTGCCGAGGCAGGCGTCTACATCGACCCGATCGTGCCCATCATGGGCTTCAACGCCTTTTATCTCGGTGCGCTCGGTCCCGAATTCAATGGGATGGCCGTCACGTTCAACGCGTATTTGCTGACGGACAAGATGCTCGGACTCGAGAACATCGAGGTCCACCCCACCTTGAAGATGGGCGTGCACATCGTCCATCCGATCTTCGTGGTGCATCCGCTCGGCGAGAAGCCTAAGCCGGACCCGATGGACAGTTTTGCGGACGTCGATCAAACGTTCGAGGCGAATACCTCCGGCACCCTCGGGGAAGGCAAGCTGAGCCTTCCCGGCTGGTTGACGGACGCGAAGCTCAGCCTGGCGTTCGAGAAGATCGAGGTGGTCGCCCCCGCGTCGGGGGAGGTGGTCGGAGGCTGCAAAAACCTTGAATTGTTCAATACGAGCGCGTGGCTCGCGTTCGGAATGTGCTTCAACTGTCACGGGGGCCCGAATAGCCAAGCCGTCGCTGCGGTCGACATGTCGCAGTTCGACACCGATCCGGCGATGGTATGCGCGCAGATCAAGAACCGCGTGTATCCGCCCGAGCCATCGATGAGCCAGATTTTCAAGACGACCGATCCCGCGCTCGTCTCCACGCACCCGTTCAAGTTCGGGGGCAACGCCAGCATGTTCGCGGCCTTCCGCGATAACGTGAGCATCTGGGTGGCGGCAGAGCAATAAAATCCAATGAGGAATGGTGCCATGAGAAAGTTTGCATTGCTCACCCTGCTCCCCCTGCTGGGCGCGTGTTCGAGCGCCGGGCCCGACAGCTCCGGGGCGCCCGCGGACTGCCATTCGAGCGACGGTGATGGGAGCGAGAGTACGCCTCCAGATCCTTCCGGCGGCGTGTCCATCCCCGACCCGTCCGTGCTCGAAGACCGCGTCGTGAGTTACACGGAGGCGCTGCGCACCGCGTCGCTGAAGCTCGTGCAAAACCTCCCGACGCTCCAGCAAATCAAGAGCATGGACGCCGCGGCCGATCGGCGCGCCGCATACGAGGCCGCGATCGACGTGATGCTCTCCGATCCGCGTTTCACGGCCCGGATGATCAAGTATTGGCGCGACACGATGCGCCAGGGCGGCGGAGCTGGCCCGAACGGCGCGCCGAGCCGTGACACTGCGCCTGTCTTCGCCGCGCGCGTCCTGATCGAAGAGCGACCCTACAAGGATCTTTTCACCGCCACGACGAACACCTGCCCGACCTACGACGTCGCGTCCAATACGTTCGCCAATGGCGAATGCGGCAATGCCGTCGAGACGCACGCAGGCGTGCTCACGAACCCCGGCGTGATGATGCAGTTCCAGGGCAACATGGCGTTCCGTCGGGTCCGCTGGGTGCAGGAGATCTTCGTCTGCAACAAGTTCCCCGCCGAATACAGCGCGACGCCCGAGCAGATCGACGGCGCCGATTATACGGCCCCCTGGGCGTTCGAGTCCGTCGCCTCGTCGCCGATCAATTTTCAGGACACATCCTCCGTCGTCTGCGCGAATTGCCACGCCTCGATCAACCGTATCGCACCGCTCTTCGCCAACTTCGACGCGAACGGTCAATGGCACGCCGATAGCCAGGTCACGACACCGACGGTCCCGAGCGCGACGACCGAACTCTCCCACTGGCTCCGCCCCGGCGAAACCACGGCTTGGCGCTTCGGCTCGGCTGTCGCGGATCTCCCCTCGCTCGGCCAGGCCATGGCCGCGGATCCAGACGTCGAGGCGTGCGCGGTCGCGCGCATGTACAACTTCGCGATGTCGAAGGAGGATATCGTATCGGATTCGGCGATCGTTCCGACCGCGGTGCTATCGACCTTCGTCGACCAATTCAGGGCGAACGGCATGAACCTGAAGAAGACGCTGCGAGCGATCCTCGTCAGCGAGGACTTCGTGAAGTTCTAGGGCGCCACGCGGAAAGGAAGCAGGGAATACATGATTCGCACCATTTTAATTCTCAGCCGCGGCGCTCCGGCTGCGCTGGCAGTGGGTCTGTGCGGCGCCGCGTGCGTCGATTCTTCCAGCGAGGGCCGCGAGACGGGACCCTGTATCGACGATCCGACCCAGGCATTCGAGAACCAGCCTGGTGTCTTCGCGGGCGGGGAGGACAATACCGCCAGCCACATGGGCGACCTCGGCGACGGTCGCTACAGGGATCCCTTCGATATCCTCTCCCAGCGAAAGGAAGAGGGCCCACCCGAGGTCCGGACGCGCCTGCATTCTTGCCAGAAGCTCCAGATCGCGGCGCTCTCCAATCTGCTCGTTTCCCTCGGCGTGAACCTTGGCGCCGTCGGCGATCCCCCGACGGCCGGCCAGCTCGTGAAGGCTGGCGGCTCCGCCCTCGGCGCGGCGAGCTACGACGCCCGCGTCGGCGAGGCGATCGTCTGGACCGCAGCCGGAGCCGCGAAGCTCTTCGACATCTTCGTGCAGGCGGCGCCCGAGATCATCGCCAATCTGCCGAACGTCGAGCATTGCAAGGTCAACGGCTTCGGCCCCAGCATGTTCGGCGCGAACAACCAGTGCAACGCCGACGCGCTCACCTGCATCATGGGCCGCACGGCGACCGCGGAGCACGTCGCCGTCTGCAACGATACCGTGACGGCGGCATCGGATATCGAGAAGGGCAAACGGATCGCAGTGGCCGCCGCGATGGCCGCCGCCCATTCGTGTGAGTGAGGAGGGGGACCATGGTCGACGATAAGCTCAAGAACCTTCAGGGAAATGCCCGGCGCAACTTTCTGCGCTGGACCGCCGCGGCAGGCGTCGTCCTCGGGCTCGATCGGGCCAAGGTGCTCGACGTCATCGCGGATACGGCTGGCACCGGTATGGCCGACGCGGCGTCGTGCGCCACGACGAACCGCTCGGTCCACCTCGTGGCCGGCATCGGAGGATTCGCCTGGTTCCAGCTCCTCTGGCCTCACGTCCAGATCGCAAAGGCCAACAACGTGAATTTCGCCTTCCATGCGAACGGAAAGTCCACGGACGCGGCCGACACGGACAAGCCGTTCGTGTACGCCCCGCAATCGCCTTGGCAGGCCCTCGACAAGCGCCGTCGTATCTCGGCCTTCATGGCAGGAACGAACGAGACCCACACGCCGATACCATTTTCGGCCGCGACGCTCGGCAGCGGCATCGGCATGCTCGCGGCGGTCGCGGCGCTTCAGAACGCTTTGCCTTCGATCGTTCCGGTCATCGCCGTGGGGCCTCTTGGCTTCGGCGCCGCTCCGGGCGCGCCGCAAGTGGCGACCGTGAACGACGCCGACGGCATGGTGCAGCTCTTCAACAGCGCGGCTTCCAAGCAGACGCTGGCGATCGAGGACGACGCAAAGCTCTTCGAGGCGCAATACAAGGCGTTTCTTGGCCTCACGGCTGCCGCGGCTCGCCCGACCTTTTCCCGGTCGTTGCGCACGGGCAAGGCGAGCGCGAAGCTCCTCGGAACGAACCTCGCCGCCCAGCTCGCCCCGACCGACGCAGACCTCCTCCGCTATGGTATCGACGCCGGCACGCCGACCAAGATCGCCGAAATCGGCAAGGCCCTCATCACGACCGCGCGTGCATTCAAGCTCAACCTCACCCAGAGCGTCATCTTGTCCGTCCTGCGCGACGACCCGCACAGCGCCTTCACCGACATGATCGGCCTCGAGAACACCGTCGCTCAGTTAGGCAAGATCCTGGACGAGTTCATGAATGACCTCCTCGCCGTCGACGACCCCGTCTGCGCCGGACGCACGCTCGCCGACAACGTCATCATGACCGTGCACGGCGACACCCCGAAGGACCCGCGCGAACGCAGCGGATGGCCCGACGGGACGCCCAACAACTCGAACTGGCTCTACGTTATGGGCAATGGGCACCTCAAGACGGGCTGGTTCGGCGGCGTTCGCGCCGATGGCGGCACCGATGGCTTCGATCCGACGACCGGCGAGACCATCCCGAACCAGCAGAGCAATGCCACCAGCGCCGCGGCCGGCGCCGCCGTCGCGTATGCCGTCGCAAAGGGCGACATGCGCCGCGTGCTGGATTTCTACAATGGTCCGAGCATCGCGGGCATCGTGAATCAGGCCCCCGTCTGATACCGGGAGGGCCTTGCTGCTCGTACCCCATGTCCGGCCACGCCGGAAGCGAGCCCGACGCGCGGCGCCTGTCACGAGGGCGGGCCGTCGCCGGGCTGCTTCACCGTGTCACCCCCCCCCGGCCGGCGTCTACCCAACCACCACCCCCCCGCCGCCCCGCCCCCCCAGGTGAAACCGCTTGTATAACTTACACGCCGGCCCCGGCGCTGCCC
>JANMGF010000615.1:0-3298 GCA_031374535.1 Polyangium sp. (in: bacteria) | reverse complement strand
TCGCACCCGACCGCCTCCATGAGCTCCGGGCACGTGATGCCGAGGACGCCCACGCGGCGCATGGTCTCGAACGCGACGCTCGGCCGGCGCGCGCGCATGCTTTTCATCCACTCGTCCCGCACGCGCTCCGAGCTGACGCGGCGAAAGGTCGCGAGCGATCGTTCTTCGCCCATCGCGCGTTCGGTGCCAGGCTCGATCGTGAACCCGAGCGTGGCGGAGAAACGCGCGGCGCGCAGGATCCGCAGCCCATCCTCGCCGAAGCGCTCGCGCGGATCGCCGACCGCGCGCACGACACGCGCCTCGAGATCCACCCGACCGCCGAACGGATCGATCACGTGCCCGTCCACGGGATCGAGCGCGATCGCGTTCACCGTGAAGTCGCGCCTCGCGAGATCCGCGCTGATGTCGTCGACGAACTCCACCTTGTCGGGGCGGCGCCCGTCGCTGTAGGCGCCTTCCCCGCGCAGCGTCGTCACCTCGTAGTGCACGCCGCGCAGGAGCACCGTGACGGTGCCGTGTTGCAGGCCGGTCGGGATGACCTTGCGGAACATCCGCATGACCTCCTCCGGCCGCGCGTCGGTCGCGACGTCCCAGTCTTTGGCGGGCTCGCCGCGCAGGAGATCACGCACGCAGCCGCCCACGATCCAGCCGCGTTTGCCGTTCTCGCGAAGGCGGCGGCAGATCCCGAGGACATCTTCGGGGACCTTGTCGATGAGGTGAGCGACGTCGGACACGGCGCTCGGCCTTACCACGCTTCGGCTTGGGGGACGCCCGTCACGGCTTCTCCCATGGATCGACGACGTCGCCGGTGCCGCCGGCCTGCTTCTTCACCGTCGGCATCGGGCCGCCGCCCTTCACCGTCGGCGGGCGACCCGTCGCAGCGTCGGTCGTGGCGGGCGTCGTCCCGGCGAGCGCGACGAGCTTGACGGTCTGCTTGTCCTGCGAGCCGTCGATGGTGATGGTCTGCGGGCGGTACCCCTTGGCCGTCACCTCGACCATCACGGGGGTGCCCGGCTCGATCTCGAAGTTCGTCGGGAAGGTGAGCTGTTTGCCCGCGTGCGTGGCCATGGCCTTCGCGTCCTGCGGATCGATCATGACGAGCACGACCTTCTTCGCGGCCGTGGGCGCGGGCGGCGCCGTGGCGACCTGCGACGTGGCCGCGCCGGGATCGGTCTTCGACGGCGGACTGCTGAGCAGGATGAGGACCGTGCCGAGCGTCGCGCCCATGACCACGGCGCCCACCGCGACGAACTTCCAGAGGGGCTTCTTGGGTTTGTCCGCGTCGCCGTCGAACGTGACTCCGTCGGGGCGGGAGACCATCTCGGTGACGGCCTCGGGCGTGTGACCCGCCTGGAAGCGCTGCAGATCGGCCGCGAGCGCCTCCATGTCGGGGTACCGCTCCTCCGGCGTCTTCGACAGGCACTTGAAGATGATCGCCTCGAGCTCGACGGGGCAGGGCGGATCCAGGTTGAGCTTCGCCAGCGGCGCAGCCGCCTGGTACATGTGCTGGCTCAGGATGCCCATGAAGTTGTCGGCGACGAACGGCAGCTGTCCGCTCACCATCTCGTAGAGCATGATGCCGAGCGAGTAGATGTCGGTGCGGTGATCGAGCGGCGCGCCCGCGGCCTGCTCCGGCGACATGTAGTGCGGCGTGCCGAACACCGCGCCCGCGCGCGTGAGCTTGTTGTCGCCGCTCGTCGCGACCTTCGCGATGCCGAAGTCGAGGATCTTGACGAACTCTTTGTCGATCCCGCGCTGGATGATGAAGATGTTTTCCGGCTTGAGATCGCGGTGGATGATGCCGCGCTCGTGCGCCGCGGCGAGCCCGTTCGCCATCTGGATCGCGATCTTCGTGATGAGCTCGGGCTCGAGCCGTTTGTCCTTCTCGTTCAGCTGGATGAGGCTCCGGCCGTCGAGGAACTCCATGACGAAGTACGTCGACCCATCCGGCAGATCGCCGAAGTCCGAGATGTCGATGATGTGCGGGTTGCCGATGCTCGAGGCGGCGCGCGCCTCCTGCAGGAACCGCTCGAGGATCTCGCGGTCGCGCGCCATGTCGGAGCGCAGGACCTTCACCGCGACCTTCTTGTCGATGACCTTGTGGCGGGCGAGGTACACGAACCCCATGCCGCCTTCACCGAGCAGCCGCTCGATCTTGTAGCGGTGATCGAAGGTCGTGCCGATGTAGGGATCCTTCGAGCCCGGCGGGCGCTCGGCGTCGACGTGCGTGGGCGGCGGTATGTCGGGGTCGTTCTCGCCGCGACGCGACGCGGGCAAGAGGTCCTCGAACGAGCGCCGTGAGGTGGGCTGAGGCTCGTCGGGGTTGCTCCCGATCCTCCCGCGCGGGGCATCGCCGTCCGGCGACGAACGGCGGCTCCGGTCCGTGCCGACGTCGATCTCGATCTGCGACTTCGCGAGCGCCACGAGATCCGCGTCGAGGGTCGCCTCGTCCTCGATCTGGATCATCGGCGGCGGCGCGGGGATCGAGTTCGTCTTCGGCTTCGCCGGCGGCGGCACGCTCGCCTTGGGAGGCGCCGCGCTCGCGGGTTTCGTCTGGTTTGTCGGCGGCGCGGGCGGCGCGGGCGGCGCGGGCGGCGCGAGAGGCGCGTGTGCTGCGACGGCCGGCGCGAGCGACGGCTTTTTCATCGACGGCAAGGTCTGCGGTCGCGGGATGCCGGGCCCTGGCGCTGGGCGCACCGATCCCCCGGCGCCCGGCGTGGGCATGGAACGCGGAGCGGGCGGCGTCGCTGCAGAAGCAGGCTTCACGCCAGCGGTTTGCGACGACCCCCCTGCGATCTTGGGGACCGCCGGCGGCTTGGGCAGGGCAGGGGGCTCGTTGTCCGGGGGAGACATGAAAGAGATTGCAGAGAGATCAGGAAGCTCGGGGCCATCGTAGCAGGCTGTGGGCGGCACGAGAAGAGCGCGGAGGACGTCTGTCCGGTCCGGGCTCGATCGACGCCCAGGGGTGCGATTCGGGCGAGCCCCGACCCTTCGGCGCGTGGTCGTCCCGACGCTCGGCGTGTGGTCGTCCCGACGCTCGGCGCGTGGTCGTCCCGACGCTCGGCGCGTGGTCGTCCCGACGCTCGGCGCGTGCCCGTCCCGACGCTCGGCGCGTGCCCGGCCCGAAAGCTCGGACGTGCTGCGGAGCGCCCACTCTGCTAGAGGCAGCGGCCAGATGGGCTACCCCCTCGAGGTTGCGCTCCGGTACCTGGGGAGCAAGAAACGCGCGTTCATTTCGGTCGGCACGGCCTTCGCGATCCTGGGCGTCACGCTGGGCGTGGCCGCGCTCGCCACCGTG
>JANMGF010001094.1:0-16697 GCA_031374535.1 Polyangium sp. (in: bacteria) | reverse complement strand
CGGCCCCGACGGCAAGCACCGTGGAGGCGGCCGTCGGCACGTGGAAGTGCTCGTTGCCGTCTCCTTCGGCCGCGACGACGACGAGCACGTTGCGCTCCGCCGCTTTGGCGAGCGCCTTGGCGAGGGCGTCGAGCATGCCCTCGTCGGGCGAGAGCGCGCCGCCGTGCAGCGTGACGACGTGAGCGCCGTGCGCGAGCGCCTCGCGGATGCCACGGGCGAGATCCGGCGGGTGGCCGGCGGGCGCGCTGGCCTCGGGGCGGAAGGCGTGCACGGGGACGACGATGCCCCTCGTCTTCGGCGCGATCCCCGGCGCGGGGCTGCCCGGCTGGCCGAACACGACGCTGGTGACGTGGGTGCCGTGCGTGCGGTCGGCGGCTTCGTCGCCGGAGACCGGCGTCTCGAGGACCGTGACGTTCGCGCCGCGGAAGGCGGGATGCGCGAGATCGACCGGGCCATCGAGGACGGCGACGCAGACGTCGGAGCTTCCGAGGGTTTCAGCCTGAAGCGCGGCGAGGCCTGCCAGGTTGGATCGCGGGTCGGTGGACATGGGCTGACGGAGTCTACCTTCTTTTCTTCGCACGGGTCCAGGCTCGAGCTTTCTTGTTCGCAGGGATCCAGGCCAAGCCGGGGCTCGTCGCTTTCTGCGCGGCGGGAAGCGGGGCTCGCCGTCCGAACAGTGCTCCGGACTATCGCGATCGGCTGCGACGCACCCCGGACGGCGCGTCTAGCGGGCCGCCTCGAGGAGGGGCCGCGTCTTCGATTGGGCAATGGCGTAGGTGGCCTCGACGCCGTCGCGGCGGGCATACGTGACGTTCGTGCCACGGAAGGCATCCCCGGCGCCGAGGGTGAGGCGGATCGTGCGGGTGGGATCGATCGTGGTGGGGCCCGTGGGGGCGTCGGGATCGCGGCTCGCGCGTTCGATGGTGATCACGGCGGCGGGCGGATCGAGGCCCTCTTCCTTGCGGGCAGGGCCGACGCTGACGGCGCCTTCGGGGACGAGGTCGGCGAGGGCGTCGCGGATCGCGGCGGCGCGCGCGGTCGCGGCTTCGTCGCCCTGGATGCGGAGGGCGTCGCCGACACGATCGAGCACGAGGGGTTTTCCGTTGCGGCCTCCGGGCGTGCCTCCGACGGTGATGCTGACCTTGAGGATCTCGGCCACGTCGAGGCTGAAGATGGATCGGTCGAGCAGCCATTTCCCCGCGGCGGCTTCGATCTTTCGGTCGATCACGAAGACGGCGTCGTCCTCGGCGAGGCGCGCGAAGGAGCCGCCCGTGGTGGGAGCGCCGATGAGCAGGCGCGCTGTGCGGACGCCTGCGCCTTTGCCCGCGTCGAGATCGATCTCCACGACGAGGCGAGGTCTTTCGAGGCCAAACGATCCGTCGTCGCGCTCGGCGACGAAACGCTCGACGCGCAGGGGGAGCAGCGACGTGGCGAGGTCGGTGCCCATGCCGAGGTCGGCGGCGAGGTTCTTGCCGCGGGGCTCCTTCAGCGCGAAGCCTCCTTCGGGCGTGCGCTCGAGGTGCTGGACGCGGTCGCCTTCGGTGATGCGGAGCGCGCGCAGGCTCGTCTCGGGCGCGTCGATCACGGTGGGGCTGCGCAGGGTGATCTTGCTCGGGAAAAGCGCGCGCGCGCGGCCTTCGGGGATGGCGAGGAGGGCGCCGTCGAAGGTGCGGAGGACGGGGACGATGTCGCCCTGGGGCTTGCCGACGAGGATCTCTTCGACGCGATCCCCGTCGCCGCCGTCGGGCGCTTGCGAGGGGAGCACCGAGACGAGGCGGAGCTTGGCCTGGGGCGGATCGAGGCCGAGGGACGCGTGATCTTCGGTCGTGAGGAAGTCCTTCGCCCGGAGCGCGAGGAGCGATTCGAGAAAGACGCGGCCGGCGCCGCCCTCGATGTCGCGATCGTCGGGGGCGCGCTGGTGAAAGCCCGTGCCCTTGCGCGCGAGCTCGATCCGGCGATCCCCGGCGGTGAGGGTGATCTCGGTGACCTCGTCGATCGTGGCGAAGAAGGCGTTGGGATCGACGAACGCGCTCTCGGGCCTGGCCAGCGTGTCGAGCAGGCTCTTCGCGACGCAACCCGCGGCGGGGGAGGGGGCGGTCCTTCGCGCGACGACGAGCTCGGGTTTGTCGGGGCAGGCTCCGCCGAGCACCAGGGTTCCCTTCGGCTGCGCGGGATCCTTGGGGATCATCGTGAAGGTCACGGCGGGCGTGGACACGCGGCGCGCGGCTTCGTCGGGCAGGAAGGACTCGGCTTTCACGCGTCCGAGCGCGCCCCAAAGCTCGTCCGTGGCGTCACGCGAGGCGCGGGGGCCTGCTTCTTTCGTGGCGTTGCCGAGACGGAACGCGTCGCTACCGTCCGTGGGTCGCGTGAGGTGGTAGGTGCCGCCCGCGGCTTCGATCTCGAGACGCGCGACGTCGGGCGTCGGGTAGGGAAGGAGATCACGCGATCGGAGCGAATCCGGATCGATCGCGAGGGCCGTGACGAGCTCCTTGGTGATCACCTGGAGCGAGGCGCGGTCGCCCTCGCGGACCTCCACGATCGACGCGCCGGCAGGGGTCGTGGCAGGGCCTCCGATCACGAGCGAGGTGGTTCGTCCGGGCGCGGTCATCACGATCCGCGCGCGGGGCGCTTCGAGGCCGAGGGTGGAACGATCGACGCTGTCCGGCGGGAGAACACGCTCGTGCGTGGCGAACTCGATCGTGCCGAAGAGCTGGTCGACGATCTGATCTTCGGCGCGGAAACGTTCGCCGCCGAGGGTGACCTCCCAGACGCGTTGCCCGAGCGCGTCGGGCGGCGTGCGCGTGAGCTTCGCGGATTTGTCGCCCTGCTCGATCGTGAGATCGGTGATCTCGTCGGGGCGCCAGGCGAGAACCACATGGTTCCGGCGCTCCGTGGCCTCGTCCGTCGTGACCGAGCCCCGATCGACGACGAAGACGTAGGCCGAGGCCCCGAGCGCGAGGGCGGAGAGGACGAGCGTCGTCGCGTGTTTCCGCGCGGTCTTCGCGAGGCTCATCCGGACTTTCGCTCCCGCTCCCGCTCCCGCTCCTTGCGTGTCCCTCGACGTTCGGTGGCGCGGCGCCGGAGGTGCACGGCGATGCCCGTGAGGATACTCGCGAGGGGGATGAAGACGACCACGTAACGGAAGATCGAGGCGAGCGAGTCCTCGCTCATGCGTAAGCCCGCGGTGAAGGCAGGCCTGTTCGGGATGTCGAGGGGCGTGGGGGCGGAGGCGAGCCAGGCGATCGCGCTCTCGACGAAAACGGCCGTGCCGCGAAGCTCGTCGCTTTGCCAGTTCTCGCCCATCATCGGGCTCGCGGATCCGATGACGACGAGCCGCGCGCCACGCTCGGCGCCGGCACGCTTGGGCAGCTCGGCGGCGAAAGCGACGGTGAGCGGGCCCTTGTGATCGACCTCCGTTGGTACGGGATCGGAGGGATTTTTCGCCCACGTGAAGAAGTCGATCATGCCGAAGGCGTCGTCGCTCGTCTCGAGCAGCGGAAAGACGGCGGCGGCGCCCTTGCCCGTTTTTCGTAGCGAGCTCGCCACGGTCATGACGGCGCCGAGGCCGGTTTGTTCGGCGCGGATCAGGCCCTCGGTGACGGGGTGCGGCCTGGCCATCGGCAAGAAGGTCTCGCCGAAGCCACGCACGGCGCGCAGGCGCGTATCGAGCTCGAACACGAAGTCACGCGCGGGCTCGACGCCGAAACGATCGAACAAGGGACCGAGGCCGAGATCGACGTACCTCTGCTCGCCTTCGTCGGGCACGGGGCCGGCGGCGAGGAGGACGTTTCCGCCCTGCTCCACGAACGAATCGAGCTTCTTCGTGTCCGCCTCGGAGAAACGTTCCCCCGGCCCGGCCACGACGACGACGCGGCAACCGGCATACGGCGCGCGCGCCTTGTCCTCGGCGTTTTCCCGCGCGTCGA
This sequence comes from Polyangium sp. (in: bacteria), assembly GCA_031374535.1. Taxonomy (GTDB): domain Bacteria; phylum Myxococcota_A; class Polyangia; order Polyangiales; family Polyangiaceae; genus Polyangium. The sequence continues at coordinate 12,771 of JANMGF010001094.1, read as the reverse complement.
TCGTGGCGACGTCGTGTCCGTTTTTCTGGAGCCGGTCGCGGAGCGGTGCGAGGCCGCTGCCGCCCGTCTCGATCGACTTTTCGTCGTGCCCCGTCGTGAAGCAGATCTTCGATCGATCCGTGGACACGACGGCGCGGATCGCCGCGGTGAGGGCCTGCTCGAGGCGAGGCCGGGCGCGCACGTCGTTCTCGTCCTCGACCTCGACGAGATCACGCGGGGTGACGAAACTGACGCGATCACCACGCGCGATCACGACGGCTGCGTCGCTGACGACCCGACCCTCGACGACGCGCTCGTCGTACTTGCGTTGCACGGCGAGGAACTCGGCCGCGTGGCGGTTGGGGTCGGTGACGTGGATCTCGAGGCGCGAGGTCTCGCCGCGGTAGGCCTCGAGCAAGTGGCGGATCGAGAGCGCGAGCGGCTCTTCCGAGGGCAAGAGGACGTCCACGCGGATGGGCTCGCCGAGCGCCTTTAGGGTCTGCACGGTCGCAGGGCTCAACGTGTAGAGGCCGCCTTGCGTGAAGTCGAAGCGGCGGTAGTGCCGCGCGGCGACGACGTTCACGAGCACCGCGAGCACCATGGCCGCGACGAGCCCGACGAGCGCGCCGAGCTTGGTCCCCGCGCTCGTACCGGCAGGCGCTTCGGGGGTGGCCTCCGGCGGAGGCGCGGGCGAAGGGACGCGGCTGATCTTCTCGACCGGGGCCTTCGCGGCTTCGGTTCGAGGCGCCTTCTTGCCCTTCTTTCGCCGTCGTTCCTCGCTCATCCCCATCTCCACGCCTCGACGGCGCGCACCGTGACGAAGAGGGGCAAGAGCACGAGGGTCGCGTCGAAGACGAGGCGCCGCGAGTCGAGGATCCCGCGCGAGGCGTCGTCCATTTGGGTCCAGACGGATACGTGTTTCGCGAGCTCGTGCGCCGGACCCTCGGGCACGATGAACTCCGCGAAGCCGAAGAAAAACAGCCCCGCGATGGCCAGCGCCGAGAGCACCGCGGCCGTGAGCTGGCTCTGCGTGAGCGCGCTCGTCATGACGCCGATGGAGAGATACCCGGCGCCGATCGCCAGGACCGAGAGGTAACTCGTCCCCACGACGCGCCAGTCGACGTCCCCCGTGCGCGCGAGGATCACGATGTAGAGCGCGGTCGGCGCCCACATGACCACGTACGTCGCGAGGGCCGCCGCGTATTTGGCCAGGACCACGCCGACGGTGCCGACGGGCGCGGTGAGCAACGTCTCGATCGTGCCGCTGCGCCGCTCCTCGGCGAAGAGCCGCATCGTGAGCATCGGACAGACGAGGAGCAGCGGCACGTAAAGCAACATGGTCCGGCCGAAAAAGGCCTGGACCGGACCGCTGTCGCCGACCGCCTCCATCGGCGCCGCCGAGAAGCTCACGACCATCATGAAGAACTGGAGCCCCTGCAAGAACAGGAACGCCGTGATCACCACCCAGGCGAGCGGCGTGACGAAAAGCGCGAAGAGCTCACGCTTGAAGATCGGCCAGAACCCCCTCACGCCCGCTCCTCTGCCGTATCCCCGCCGCCTTCGTCCTCGGCTGCGTCGCCCCGCGTGAGCTCGGAGAAGACCTGCTCGAGCGAGGCCGCATGAGGCACGACCTCCCGCACACCAAGGCCCGCGCCGACGAGCGCCGACACGACACGCTCGGCGATCTCGGCCCCACCCTCGGCGCGCCGATACTCGACGAGGAGCGCCGAAGCGCCGGGGGAAGGCAAAACCGCCGCGTCCACGTCGGCACGCGCGACGTCCTCGAGCGCACGGACGACCGCGAGCGCCCGCGTGGCCTCACCACGCACGACGATCCGGACCCCCGAAGCGCCGTGCGTCTCGCGCATCTCGCGCAGCTCCTCGATGGTCCCCGACGCGACGAGTTTGCCGCGCGTCACGACGAGCGCACGCGAGCAGGTCGACTCGACCTCCGAAAGAATGTGCGTGGAAATCAAGATCGCGTGGTCCCGCCCGCGCCGGCGTACGAGCTCGCGTACCTCGCGGATCTGGTTGGGATCGAGCCCGGCCGTGGGCTCGTCGAGGATGAGGACCGGCGGATCTCCGAGGAGCGCATCCGCGAGGCCCACGCGCTGGCGATACCCCTTGGAGAGATGCCGCACGAGGACCTCCGCGAAGTCGTCGACGCGCGCCTCCTCCGCAGCCCGCTCGACCGCTTGGGCCCGCGCGCCCCGGGGAATCCGCTTCACCTCGGCGCGAAACGCGAGGTACTCGCGGACCCGCATCTCCGGGTAAAGCGGCGACGTCTCGGGCATGTAGCCGAGTTTTTCCCGCGCGCGGAGCGGCTCCTCCGCGATGTCATGGCCGCCGATGCGGATCCGGCCCGCGCTTGGCCCGAGAAACCCCGCCAGCATACGCAGGGTGGTGCTCTTGCCCGCGCCGTTCGGCCCGAGGAACCCGACGACCTCGCCACGCTCGACGTGAAAAGACACCTCCGACACGGCTCGAAAGGAGCCATACGACTTGGAGAGGCGCTCCACTTCGATCATGAAGAGCAGGGCTTAGCGCAGGCGGGGAAGAAGGGAAAGACGCGCGGGCGAGCCGAGCCACCTCCCCGATGCGCCGAGCCTGGTAGCGGGCGGGCCGCCACTCTGGTAGGAGCGGTCAGACCTGCCCGATGGACCAAGCGCTCCTCCGTTCGTACCTCGCGACGATCTACGAGTTCCCCGGCCCGCACGGCGCACCGCTGCGCGTGTCGCTCGACGGCGAGATCGTGCAGGATCACTCGGCGTTGCCCGAGCTCCTGAACCGTCGTTTCGCCGTGCTGACGGCCTACAACCCGCGCTCGATGCTGCTGCCCCGCAAGGTGAACGAGCAGCGCCACCACGTGCTGCGCGACCTGCTCATCCTCGGCTGCTACCGCGTCGAACCCTGCGTTGGCTCGGAGTCGGAGCCCGAGGGCGTGTGGCGCGAGCCGGCATGGCTCGTCTACGGCATGGAGCGCGACGAGGCCATCGCCTTCGGCCGCGTCTACCGACAGAACACGATCGTCTTCGCGGAAGCTGGTCGCCCCGAGATCATCGTGACCGATCCGACCGCAGACGACGTGGGACGTACCTTCCACGGCAACTGGCGGGTACGCTCGTGACCCCAAGAGCAATGTCCCCGGCCAAAGCGGCCACCGAACGCCAATCCCTCCACAGGAGTCAGTCGAAGATGCGTCATCAATCCATGTTGTCGGCCGCGATCCTGGGCGCCGCTCTGCTCGTGGGCGCCACCGCCTGCGGTCAGAAGAAGGTCGCCGAGTGCAACCAGCTCATCGAGATCATCAACAAGGGCGTCGAGAGCCTGAACAAGACCCCGAAGGGCGGCGCCGACCCGACGGGCGCCAGTGAGCTCAAGGGCATGGCCGACGCGATGGATAAGGTCGCCGCGGACGCCGCCAAGGTGGAGCTCTCGATCCCCGAGCTGAAGAAGTACTCGACGGAGTACCAGGTCATGGCGAAGGAAGTCGCCAAGGCCGCACGCGACATGGCCGGCGCCGCCGAGGCGAAAGACCTGGCGAAGATCAACGCGGCCCAGGCTGCCCTCGACAAGGCCGTCAAGCAGGAAGACCCGCTCGTCGACAGCATCAACAAGTTCTGTCAGGGCCCGTGATCACGCTGGGGGGGACCGCGCGGGGGCCGATTCAAGGCACGAAGCGGTAACCCACGCCGCGCACCGTCACGAGGTGCCGCGGCTCCGAGGGGTTGTCCTCGAGCTTCGTCCGCAGCTGCAGGATGAAGTTGTCCACGGTGCGAGGCGTCCCGTGGTGCGCAGGTCCCCACACCTTCGCCTGGAGCTGCTCGCGCGAGAGCACGCGCCCGCCCGCGCTCACCAGGCAAAAAAGGATGTCGAACTCCGTCGCGGTCAGCTCGACGGGTTTGCCCCCACGGCGCACCTCCCGCGTCGCAGGATGGACCTCGAGGTCCGCCGCGCGCACCGCGTTCGCGTCGTCCCCGCGCGCGATCGCGTCGCGCCGCAAGACCGCCTTCACCCGCGCGAGCAGCTCCGCCAGGCCAAACGGCTTCGTGATGTAGTCCTCGGCTCCCAGCTCGAGCCCCATCACCTTGTCCATCTCGGCGCCCCGCGCGCTCAGCATGATCACCGGCATCGTGTACCGCTCGCCGCGCAGCATCCGCAAAAGCTCGAAGCCGTTCAGCCGCGGGAGCATCACGTCCAGGATCAAGAGATCAATCCCCCCGGCACGCGCGAGGTCGAGGCCACTCTCCCCGTCGGTCGCGAGGAGCACACGATAGCCCTCGGCCGTCAGGTTCATCTCGAGGCCCATCGCGATGCTGTCGTCGTCTTCCACGACGAGGACCGTGCGCCGAGCGCCTCCGCCCTGTCCGACCCGGTTCATCGATCCAGGCTCTTTATCACGTTCCGCGCCGCTTGCCCGCTCCCACGAGGTCACGCCGTTCCCCCCGTGCTCGACGTCCGCTCCGAGACCCGGAGCTTCGTGTGGATGGGCCACACCAGCGTGAACGCGCTCCCCCGACCGGGCTCGCTGTCCACGAACACGCGTCCCCGGTGCGCGCGCATCACGTGCTGCACGATCGCGAGCCCCAGCCCCGAACCCTCTTGCTGCCGCGCGAGCAGATCATCGACGCGGTAAAACTTCTCGAAGATCCGCTTGTGCTCCCGGCGCGCGATCCCCTTGCCGTTGTCGCGCACCGTGACGAACACGTCGTCGAACGTCCGCGCCACCGACAGCTCGATCTGCCTTGGCTGCCCCCCGTATTTGTAGGCGTTCGAGAGCAGGTTCACGATCGAGATCACGATGGCCGCGCGGTCACACCACACGTGCGGCAGATCCTGCTCGACGTCGAGCGACAGCTCCACGTGGCGCCGCTCCCGTGTCGGCTCGAAGGCCGCGATCGCCTCCTCCACCACCTTCACGATGTCCTGCTCGGCGAGATCGTAGACCCGCCGCCCGCTCTCCATGCGCCCCCAGTCGAGCAGCCGATCGATGAGCTGCGCGAGACGCGCGCTCTCCTTGTTGAGCGCCTGGATGCACCGATCCTCGCTCTCCTTGTCCCCACGCCGCAGCACCAGCGTCTCGGTGAACATCCGGATCGACGTCAACGGCGTCCGGAGCTCGTGCGAGACCTTCGAGACGAAGTCCGCTTGCAGCTCCGAGAGATCCCGCTCCCGACGCAAGAACACCCACACCAGGATGACCCCCGTCACGAGCGTGCTCGAGAACGTGAGGACCAGGATCCCGATCAGGATGTTGTACCGCGCCTCGCCCAGAACCACGAGCGAAGCGCCGATCGCCGAGAGCAAGACCGACGGGACGATGACGAGCGAGACCAGCAGCTTGACGATGCGCCGGTAGCCGAGCGTCGTGAAATCACGTGCCCTGCTCATGAGGCGAGAAGGTAGCGTATGCTCTGCCGCGTGGAGACTTTGGTTACACTCATCGCCAAGAAGCGCGACGGCGGACGCCTCTCGGACGAACAGATCGAGCGCATCATCGTCGCGCTCGGGACGGGCGACCTCGCCGACTACCAGATGAGCGCGCTCTGCATGGCCATCTTCTTCCGCGGCATGGACGACGCGGAGACGGTGGCCCTCACCCGCGCCATGCTTCACTCCGGCGACGTCCTCGACCTCGCGGGGATCCCCGGCGTGAAGGTCGACAAACACTCGACCGGCGGCGTCGGCGACAAGGTCTCCTTGTGCCTCGCGCCCCTCGTCGCAGCCTGCGGCGTGCCCGTGCCGATGGTCAGCGGACGCGGCCTCGGCCACTCGGGCGGCACCCTGGACAAACTCGAGTCGATCCCGGGATTCAACGTCTCCCTCGACACGACGGCCTTCGCCCGCATCGTCCGCGACGTCGGCGTCTGCATGATCGGACAAACCGGTCGTATCGCCCCCGCCGACAAACGTATCTATGCGCTGCGCGACGTGACGGCCACGGTCGAGTCGATCCCGCTGATCGTCGCCAGCATCCTCTCGAAGAAGCTCGCCGAGGGGATCGACGCGCTCGTGCTCGACGTGAAGGTCGGCCGCGGCGCGTTCATGAAGACCGAACCTCAGGCACGCGCGCTCGCCGAGGCGCTCGTGCGTGTCGGCAAAGCCGCCGGAAAGCAGGTCGTCGCGCTCCTGACCGACATGAGCACCCCGCTCGGTCGCGCGGTCGGCAACTCCATCGAGACACGCGAGGCCATCGAGGTCTTGCAAGGCGGCGGGCCGGACGATCTCGTGGAGTGCTCTCTCGCCCTCGGCGCGGAAATGCTCGTGCTCGGGAAGGTCGCGTCTTCCCTCGACGACGCGAGGAAGACGTTACGCGACGCCATCACGAGCGGCCGCGGCGCGCGCGTCTTCGAGCGAATGATCGAGGCCCAGGGCGGCGATCCCGCGGTCGTCGAGGATCCTCTGCGTTTGCCTCGCGCCCCGGAGGCCGTGCTCGTTCCTTCCGAGGCCGATGGGTTCGTCGCCGCGATCGATCCCCTCGAGATCGGCCTCACCGCCGTCGCCATGGGCGCAGGCCGCACCCGCGCCGATCAGCAGGTCGACCACGCCGTCGGCATCGAGATCCTCGCGCCCCGCGGCGCTGGCGTTCGTCGCGGCGAACCCCTCGCGCGCCTCCACGTGCGGACCCCCGCCGCCGCGGAGGCCGTCCTTTCCCGCGTCCAGAACGCCTTCCGCGTCAGCTCCGCCCCCGAGCCTTCACCGCCGCTGGTGCTCGGCCGGATCACGTGACGCGCATCACGGCCGAGCGCGCGCCGGTCGAGAGGCCCTGGTTCTTCCAGGCAAACTGGTCCACCAGAACCACCGGATCCGAGGCCGACAGAGGATCCACCTTCCCGAGCACCCACGCGTCGACCCCGCTGCCATCCTGCCGCACGCGGAGCCGCACGAAATGCTTGTAGCCCGGGTGCGCCAGCGCCGCGAACGCCTGGTGTTGCTCGATCCCGAAGACCGTCAGCGCCGTGAGGTACGCGCCGAAGACGAGCGTCGCGACGTAGACCGAGGCCGCGTACACGATCCACGGCCTCGCGCCGTAGAGATCCGCCGCGTCGAAGATGCCTCCCGCCGCGCCGAGCGTCATCCGCGCGAGCATCGGCACGAACCCCACGGCGAGCCCCGCGACGATCGCGAGCAGGTACACCGCGATCGAACGGTTCCGGAAGCCGCCGAGGAGCCTGCACACGAAGCCCGCGACCGCCGCCGTCACCAGCGACACCACGAGTGGCCGCGCGCCTCCCCACTTCACGGCGTAGAACGCCGGCGCGTAGAGCAACGCGGCCCCGAGGTGCACCAGAAACCCGCTCCGCCCGTGCACGATCTGCCACGGGATCTGGAGCGCCAGCGCGAGCGACGCGCGGGGCCCCGGGAACTCGGCCGCGGGTGCTTTCAAGCCTGCCCGCATGATCCGCGCCGGATGCAAGAACGCCCCGCCCCCGCCCGCCGTCACGTGTGAGGTCTGCCCGATCTCCTCGCGGCAGTAGTGGTGCGTGTCCCCCGTCAACACGAGCACGCTGTCGTCCTGGAGCCGCAGATCCAGGGCTTCCACGATGTGTTGCCCCGCCGGGTTCGGCTCGAGGAACGCGTTCGGCGGATCCGCCAGCGCCAGCATGACCCCGCGGTTTTCGTCCCGCAGCGCGCCGAAAAACGCGCGTTGCTCGAAGTCCACCGCGCGGAGCTGACGATCGGCGCCCCACAGATCGAGCCCCGGCGCGAGCCTGAGCGCGAAGTAACTCGCGTCCTGCACCGGCACGTAGCCTTCGAGCGGCAACGTCGAGCGTTTGCTCACGAAACGCCCGATACGAAACGCCTCCACCCACTGGATGAAGTGGCCGATCTGCGCGAACCGCACGACCTCGTTCGGCGTCGACGCGTCCGCCAGACCCACGGTCCCGCGGCGCTCGCGGAACATACGCCCGAAGCCGTCGAGCCCCGCGTACCAGTCGTGGTTGCCCGGGACCCCCAGGAGCGCCCGCGGTTTGCCGTCCCGAACCTCCTCGAGCACGCGCGAGAACGGCACGATCACCCGGTTGTGGATCTCGAGCTCCGTGGCCACCGGATACGCCGTGTCCCCGCCAAAAAGCAGCATGTCCCCACGCGGGAGGATGAGCTTTTCTCCGGGTTTGTTCGGGTCGTCCACCTCGTACGTCGCGAACACGAGCCGCGCGACCTCCTGGCTGACCGAGACGCAATCCCCCGTGTCGGAGAGGAAATCGACCCACACGTCGCGGTCGAGCGCCTCGACCAGGGTCGCGGAGTCGACGCGACCGCCCAGCACGGCCGCGACCTTGCGGGTCAGTGTGTCGGGTGTGCTCGGCCGCATCCAGGCGCGGCTGTCGATGTCCTCCGTCGCGATGACGCTCGCCACGAGGTGCCAGAGGTGCCCCCAGAACGATCGTGCTCCGAACCACGCGATCGCCTGCGGATAATGGCTTCCACGCGTGAAAAGCAGCTTGGGAACGTCGGGAGGAACCGGCGAGGGGCGAAGAGGCGTCGGGCGGACTGGCGTGGGAGCAGGTATCGGCACTTTTTTTGTCTTGCCATCAGGCCGTGGATACGGATCAAAGTCGAAGAACGGGGCATCACGCCCAGCGCGGCCAGACCTTGGGCCGGGCGAGTAGGAATGCGAGGATCGCCGACAAGGGCCGATCTTCGCCACCATGTCATGTAAGGAGAGCAGGATGAGACAGGGAGTGCTCCTCGCGGCGGCTTTGGTGCTCGCGGGTGCTTTCGGCTGCGGCGGCGGTGAGGCGAAGAACGAAGGCGTTTCACCCGAGGCGAAGTCGAGCGCGGCGGCTGTCATGCCGGCCTCCGCAGCCCCGGCGGTCGCCTCCGCGGCGCCCCCCCCGACGCCGAGCGCCGAGGCCCCCAAGCCCGAAACAAGCGCGGCCGTGGCGCCCACGGAGCCGAAGGAGCAGCCTGCCGCTGCTGCGGCCTCTGCGGCCCCTGCAGCGGGCTCTGCGGCGCCTGCGACGAGCGCGGCTTCCGGCCCCAAGACCTTCGATTGCGGGGCCAAGGGTCAGAAGGCGTGCCCGATGCAGGGCTGGATGAAGTCGGTCATGGCCTCGGCGACCTCGAGCGGCGACGCCCAGAAGATCGCGAACGGCCTGGCGTACATTGCCGGCAAGTCGCCCCCTGGCATGGGCAGCTGGGCCGCCATCTCGAACGACGGCGTGGCCAAGGCCAAGGCCGGCGACATCGACGGCGCGAAGGCCTCCTGCAAGAAGTGCCACGACCTCTACAAGGAAAAATACAAGACGACGATGCGCGATCGCCCCTGGTGATCGCGTGAGGGGGCCACGCGCGGGCGTGGTCCTTTCTCGGGTTCGAGCAAAAACGCCCACGCGTCCCGTTCTGCGGGAGCGTGGGCGTTTTCGTTTGTGGTGGGGTTTTTTCGAGCGCACAGCCCGGATTGGAGGCGAAGCAGCAGCGGAAGCCGGTGTCGAAGAACTGGAAGTTCTGATCGACGGTGTAGAAGGTGAAGTCGGACTCTGCGCCGGACTCGGCCTGGGTGTTGAAAGCGCCGCCGAGGAGGGGGAACTGGCTGGCGGCGAGCTTGGTGATCTCGCGGAGGTTGCCGGTCATGTCGAAGAGCTGGGCATTGGTTTGTCCGGTCCAATCGACCCAGCAGTTCTTGAGGTTCGTCGTATCGCCCGTGACGAGCAGGCCGTTCTGGATGCCGGTCTGGCCCGGGTCGAAATCGTAGGAGTAGCCGAGGTTGCAGTACTTCGTGTTGGCCACGAAGGGCGTGCTGCAGGCGGCGAGGGGCGCATATCCCCACTGGCAATTGTCGGGCGCGGGGAGGCGCGCGGCGGCTTGCCAATCGGCGGTGGAGCAAGCGGTGCCGCCGGCCGCGGCGCAGACTTGCTCGACCTCACGCGGGGTGACGTTGAACCAGGGGATCTTGCCGGGCACGGAGCAAGCGGCGGTCTTGTCGAGCGTGGAGCCCGAAGGCGCGCTGGTCCAGAAGCCATTGCCGGTGCCGGGGACGATGGCCGTGGCGTTGGGGCGGCTGGCCTCGTAGGTGCCGATCCACTTGTTCTGGGCGCCGATCTTGGTGACGGTCGGCTTGACGTAATAGGTGGCGTTGTTGCCCTTGGCGCTGTAGGGCTCGTCGGCGACGCCGTCGCAATCGTTGTCGATGCCGTCGCACTTCTCTTCACAGCCGCCGGGCAAGCTCGCGCAGTTGGCGGCCGTGGCGCTGCATTTGACGGCCGCGGTGCCGTCGCAGATGTAGGTGCCCTGGGTGCGGCAGGCGCCGTGTCCGGGCGGGGCGAGGCCGTCGTCGGAGTTGCAGGGCTTGTTCCAGTTGGCGACGTTCTCGTTCTGGACGCCGTCGCAATCGTTGTCGAGGCCGTCGCAAAGCTCGCCGACGCCGGTGCAGTAGTTCGGAGCCTGCCCGGTGCACACGCCCGCGGGGAAGGTGCACTTCCAGGCGCCCATCATGCAGGCGACGCCGACGTTGGTGGTGCATTCGGGGCGCGTCGCCGAGGGGCTGACGTTGCAGACCTGCGTGGGCGAGGGGGCGATGACGTTTTCGTCGATCTGCCCGTCACAATCGTCATCGAGGCCGTTGCAGGTCTCCTGCGCCGAGATGAAGTCGCAGTCGTATTCGCACTCCTGGTCGTTGTTGAGGTCGTAATACCCGGGCTCGCAGCCCTCGAACTTGCAACCTCCGGCGACGCAGGACCAGGTGGAATGGACGGAGCCGGCATAACAGCTCGTGCCGCAGGCGCCGCAGTTGTTGACGTCGCTCTGCTTGTCGGGCTGGTTGGTCAGCGCGCCGTCGCAGTTGGCGTCGATGTTGCAGCCGTCCTGGATGCCCGGGGCCGGGGTGATCGAGCCCTGACAAACGATGGCGCCGCCGACGCAGGCCTTGGTGCCGGCCATGCAGGGCGAGGTCGCGCCCGCGGGCGGCATGCTCGGGACATTACAGGCGCCTACGGAGTCCGCGGGCGGGTTGTTGCCGGTCTTGTCGATCTGACCGTCGCAATTGTTGTCCTCGCCGTCGCACATCTCGGGCTTGGGATCGGTCTGCCCGATGCAGACGAGGGCGCCGTTCTGGCATTGCTGGGTGCCGAAGGTGCAGGGGAAGATGTTGCTGACGCCGCAGGACTTTCCCGCATCGGTGGGGCTGTCGTCGACCATGCCGTCGCAATCGTCGTCCTTGGTGTTGCAGAGCTCGGGGCTCTGGTTCTCCACGAGGACAGCGGGCCCGGCGCAGACGATCTTGTTGCCCTGGCAGATGGTTTTCCCGAGGTGAACCGGCGTGGCGCACTCGCCGTCGGGATCCCCGTAACAATCGACGCCGACCTGGGGATCTCCCGAGAGGTCGTCGGCGTCGTCGATCTTGCCGTCGCAATCGTTGTCGAGGCTGTCGCCGCAGACCTCGACGCCGTTGTTCGAGAGGTTGCACTGGTACTCGCAGCCCGTGGCGTACGAGCCGTCGAGATCATAGAAGCCCGGGTTGCAGGCCTGGATCACGCATTGCGTGTTGCTCGCGTCGCAGGCCTGCCCGGGGGCGGGGTTACTCGCGCAGTTGGGCGTGCCGTTGAGGACGACGCAGGTGCGACCACATTTGCCGCAATCGGTGGTGCTGGTGCAGAGATCGACGTCCTCGTCCTTGATGCCGTCGCAATCGTCGTCCTTGCTGTTGCAGAGCGAGTCGTCGGCGACGCCGCCGGAGACGCAGTAATACTCGCAGCCCGGTGAGCCCTGATCGAGGTCGTAATAATCAGGGGCGCACTGGCCGGTGCAAGTGCCGTCGGTCGTGCCGGGATTGGCGCTCGGGGTGCAGGCGATGGTGTCGGGGTCGGTGTTGAGGAGGACCTGGTAGCAGTTGTTGGCGCAGGTGCCGCAGGCCTCGGGGGTGCTCCAGTCGGCGAGGTCGTCGACGGTGCCATTGCAGTCGTCGTCCTTGCCGTTGCACTCCTCGGTGCCGCTGTCGGAGGGGACGCAGCCGCCCGATCCGCCCGTGCCACCGGTGCCGCCGCCGCCCTCGCCGCCGCAGCCGAAGAGGCATCCGCCTTCGCCGCCCGCGCCGCCGGTGCCGGAGGAGCTGGAGGTCCCAGTGGCCGAGCCGCTGTCGCAATCCTTGAAGCAGAAGGCTTCCGTGGTGCATCCCGCGGAGCTCGCGGCGAGGACGAACCCCGCCGCGGCCGCGAGCCAACCGAGTTTCGAAGAGAAGCTCATCACGCCACCTCCACGTTGCGAGCGTTCCGGGGGGTGTTGGGGGGCGTGCCCCCCGACCGTGAACGCCGCCTTAGGAAGGCCAGGGGCAAACCAAGAAGCGCGAGCCACCCGGCCCCGGATCCAGAATCGCCAGCCGTCGCGCATGCGCAGCCGCCGCCGCCCGTCGCCAGGCCCCAGCCGCCCTTGTCCTCCGTGCCGCCTGCACCGCCGGGGCCCGCCGTGCCGCCCGCGCCGCCGGCGCCCGCCGAACCACCCGTGCCGCCTCCACCCACGCCCGTGCCCGTCCCGGTGCCCGGTCCAGGGCCCGACATATCGGTGCACTGGCCGCCGCTGCAAACCTGGTTGTCCGGGCAAAGCACACCCTCGCACGGGCAGTTGCCGCACGCGCCCGTCAGCGGGTCGCAGCAGCCGCCGCTCGCGCAGGGCCCGGCGCACTTGTTTGGCACGCACGCAGGCGGGCTCTGGCTCGCGTCGCAGGTCTCGCCGGCGCCGCACGCCGGATCGCAGGTCGCCACGCACGCGCCGTCCTTGCACGCCTCGCCGGCCGGGCATTCGACGCCCGCGCAGGACGGGACGCACGTCTGCGTCGTGAAATCACCGCTCGGC
>JANMGF010000553.1:0-5261 GCA_031374535.1 Polyangium sp. (in: bacteria) | reverse complement strand
GGTCTCATCATCCTCGACCTCATCGACATGGAGCGCGCGGGCAACCGCGAGAAGGTGCGCAAGCGCCTGGAGGAGCTCCTGTCGAGGGACAAGGCCAAGACCACAGTCAACCGCATCTCGGAGCTCGGCCTCATCGAGATGACCCGCAAGCGCACGCGGGAGAGCCTCGGGCGCATCATGCTCGAGCCGTGCTTCTACTGCGACGGCACGGGGCAGCTCCAGTCGAAGCAGAGCATCGCGTACGAGATCTTGCGACAGATCCGGCGCGAGCGCATGAACATGCCGGGGTACGTGGTGATCGTCAACGCGCACCCGGCGATCGTCGACCTGATGAAGAACGACGAACGCATCGCGGTGCAAGAGGCCGAGCGCCTCTTCACGCGAAGGATCGAGCTCGTTCCCCGCAAGGAATACCACCTCGAGCAGTTCGACCTGATAGGCAGGTGAGGTGACCGCATGAGCGCGAGCGACCGTCCTCCTGTTGAACATGCCTCGCGCAAAGACGAGCGCGTCACCATCAACAAGGAGTTCGAGAGCTACGACTCGTTCATCAACGAGTACGTATCGAACATCTCCCGCACGGGTGTGTTCGTCCGCTCGAAAACGCCGCTCGAGGTTGGCACCAAGGTCAACCTGCGATTCACCGTGATCATGGACGACATCGAGACGATCGAGGGCGTCGGTGAGGTGGTGCGCATGCACGACGATCCGCCCGGCATGGGCGTCGTCTTCACGGAGCTCGGTGAGGACGCGCAGCGGATCGTCGATCGACTGCTCGCTGCGCAAGGGCCTGGGGCGCGCGCCCAGGAAGAGTAACGCGCCGGATCACATCGAGGATGTTCACGGGCCTCGTCGAGACCATCGGGATCCTCCGGCAGAGGGCCGGGAGCCCCGTCGCGCGTGCGTTCATCGAGGCGTCGCTCGGGCCGCTCGATCTCGGCGAGTCGATCAGCGTCAACGGCGCGTGCCTGACGGTGGATCGCATCCGGCCGAGCGGGTTCGAGTGCGACATGTCGTCCGAGACGCTCGATCGAACGACGCTCGGCGCGCTCCCGGTCGGCGCGCGGTTGCACCTCGAGCGGGCGATGAAGCTCGGCGGGCGAATGGGCGGGCACATGGTGCTCGGTCACGTGGACGGCGTGGGGCGCGTGAGCGAGCGAGCGCCGAGCGGAGACGCGACGCGGCTCGTGGTCGAGCTCGAGGCGGGGCTCGCGCCTTACCTCGCCGACAAGGGCTCGGTGGCGATCGACGGCGTGAGCCTGACGATCAACCGGGTGACCGATCGAGGGCAGGGCCCCTCGTCACGCGTGTTGTTCGAGGTCATGCTCGTACCGCACACGCTCGGAAGAACGATTCTCGGGGATCTTCGGCCTGGGCAGGCCGTGAACATTGAAGTCGACGTGCTCGCGCGCTACGTGGCGCGCCAGCTGTCGATCGCGAGCGGAGCGGGCGCTACGTCTTCATCGGAAGAGGCGCAGGGGTGGGAGGGAGAGAGCCACGAAAACGATGAGCACCACCACCATGAATCCAGGGACGAACGCCTCCTCTCGAAGCTCCGATCGGGAGGCTTCCTTTGACGAATTCGTGGCGCACGTGAGCGACAAGGGCGGGGGAGCCATGCCGCATCGACTGACGATCGACTCTGCCGTCTTGAGCCGCGTCAACCGCGCGCTCGACGAGATCCGCGCCGGGAGGATGGTGATCCTCGTCGACGACGAAGACCGCGAGAACGAAGGTGATCTCTGCATGGCCGCCGAGCGCGTGACGCCGGAGGCGATCAACTTCATGGCCAAACACGGCCGCGGCCTCATCTGCCTCGCGCTCGACGAGGAGCAGGTCGAGCGGCTCGAGCTGCCGATGATGAGCGCGCCGGGGCGCGGCGGTCCTCCGCTCGGGACGGCGTTCACCGTGAGCATCGAGGCGCGCACGGGCGTGACGACGGGCATCAGCGCGGCCGACCGCGCGCGTACGATCCAGGTGGCGGTCGCGCCGGACGCGAGGCCTTCGGACCTCGTCACGCCGGGGCACGTGTTCCCCCTGCGCGCGCGGCGCGGCGGCGTCCTGGTTCGGACGGGACAAACCGAGGGTTCGGTGGATCTCGCGCGGCTCGCCGGGCTGCGGGCCGGGGGCGTGATTTGCGAGATCATGAACGACGACGGCACCATGGCGCGGATGCCGGATCTCGAGCGGTTCGCCGCGGAGCACGAGCTCGTGGTGCTCACGGTCGCGGATCTCATCCAGTATCGCTTGCAGACCGAGCGGCTCGTGCGGCGCTTGTCGGAGCGGCAGATCCGGCTCGATCAGACGGGCACGACGTGGACGGCGTCGGTCTACGAGATCATCGGTGAGGCGCGGCAGTACCTCGCGCTCGTGAAGGGCACGGTGGACGGTTCGAAGCCAGTGCTCTGCCGCGTGCACGGAGGCGCGCTCGTGGCCGACCTCTTCAGCTCGACGCCCTTCGAGGGTGGATCGAACCTGCGCGAGGCGATCGCGTTGATCGAGAAGGCAGGCGAGGGCGTGGTGCTCTACATCCCGCCGCGCCTCGATCTCGCGACCGAGCTCGACGGCAAGGGGCGCACGCCGGCGCAGGACGCGCGCGTGCCGCAGCAGACGACGCTGCGCGAGTTCGGGCTCGGCGCGCAGGTGCTCGCGGATCTCGGGTGCCAGAAGCTCCGGCTCCTGACGAACAGCCAGACGAAGATCGCGGGGCTCGACGGGTTCGGGCTCGAGGTGGTCGAACGCGTGCCGCTCGTGTCGATGCGGGGCGAGGCTTGAGGCAACTGGTATGAGCACCAACGGAGAGCGCGGCACTCCGCGCACGGTCGAAGGCCACCTGGTCGTCCCGGCGGGGGCGAGGTTCGTCCTCGTCGTGAGCCGGTTCAACCACTTCATCGTCGACAGGCTCGTCGAGGGCGCGCTCGACGCGATCGCGCGTCACGGAGGCTCGCTCGCCGACGTGACGATCGTGCGCGTGCCGGGCGCGTGGGAGATCCCGGTCGTGGTCCGAAGGCTCGCCGAGAAGGGGAGCGCGAGCGCGATCGTAGCGCTTGGCGCGGTGATTCGCGGATCGACGCCGCACTTCGAGTACGTCGCGTCCGAGGTGACGAAGGGGATCGCGCAGGTCTCCTTGCAGACGGGTATGCCCGTCACGTTCGGCGTCCTGACGACCGACACGATCGAGCAGGCGGTCGAGCGTGCCGGGACCAAGGCAGGAAACAAGGGCTGGGAGGCCGCGGTGAGCGCGATCGAGATGGTCTCGCTCGCGGCTGCCCTCGACGGCGCCGGTCTTTGATCGAAGCTTGAGACCATGGGCGCTCGGTCCACAGGCCGCGAGGCCGCGCTTCAGATGTTGTTCGCGCTCGAGCAGGGCACTGGCTCGGCCGAACGCGTGATCATGAACTACTGGCGCCTCACGCCCGGTGATCCGGAGGGGCGCGCGTATGCCGACGAGCTCGTGCGGGGCGTCGAGAAAGACCTGACGAACGTCGACGAGACGATCCGCAAGGCGAGCGTGAACTGGCGCCTCGAGCGGATGGCGCGGGTCGATCGGAACGTGCTGCGCCTCGGGGCGTGGGAGCTCCTGCACGGCAAGGACGTGCCGCGCGCCGTCATCCTCGATGAGGCGGTCGAGCTCGCCAAGCTTTTCGGCAGCGAGGAGTCGTCCGCGTTCGTGAACGGCGTGCTCGACCGGATCGCCGAGGATCTCGGCCGCGTCGATCGAGACCGCGCGTCGAACAAGCCGACCGATGGCGGCGGCAAGCGTGGTGGTGGTGGCGGTGGCGGGAACCGGCCCGCTAAGCGCGGAGCCAAACGACCGTAACGCCGTCGCCGCCCTCGCGGGGCTCGCCCGGTCGGAGTCGGGCCACGTAGGCGCTCTGTCGCATCGCGTCCCGCACGGCGTCGCGGAGCGCGCCCTTGCCGTGGCCGTGGATCAGGAAGGCCACGCGGCGGCCTGCGCCCATGGTTCGATCGAGGAACTGCTCGGCCATGCCGATCGCCTCGTGCGCGCGGAGGCCCCGGAGATCGACCGTGTTGTCGCTCGTCTGGATGGGGACGTCGGAATCGGCCGCGGCGTCGAAATCCAGGCGTTTTTTTGCCGTGCCAGCGCGGGTTTTTTCCGACGAACCCCCCTCCGCGGCGCGCACCTCGGCGACGTTGGTCATGAGCTTGAGGGGCCCGGCAGCGACGCGGAGCTGACCGTTGCCGAGGACCTCGACCACGTCGGCCTCGGCGCGCAGACGCGGGACGTAGACGCGGGTGCCGACGCGGATCTCGCTCGGCGCGATGGTTCCGCGGGACAAACCTTCGTCGCGCCCCGTGGGCTCGAGCTCGCCGAACGTGGTGGTCTTCTGCGCGACCGCGTCGATCGCGCGGGAGGCAGCGCGTAGATCCTCGGCCGTGGGCTTCGCACGCAGGCGCGCCTGGGCGTCGCGGACGTCCTGCCGCGCGCGACGGATCGAGTCCATCAGATCGCGACCCGCCTCCGTGATGATCGTGCGTTCCTCGGCGCGCAGCCGCGTGAGCTCCTGGTCGAGCGCGCGTTGCTTTTCCCGGACGAGCGTGAGCTCACGCTCGGCCGACTCGCGCGCGAGCTCGAGCGCGCTCCGCTCGGCCTGGAGCTTCGTGACCATGTCCTCGAAGCGCACGGCCTCGCTCGACAGGAAACGCTCGGCACGTTCGAGCACCGTGCTGGGGACGCCGAAACGTCGCGCCACGGCGAGCGCGCTCGACGCGCCGGGGATCCCCATCGAGAGCCGGAACGTCGGGCTCATCGTGGCGATGTCGAAGCCGACCGAGGCGTTCTCGAAGCGCGGATCGGCGAGCGCGAGCGCCTTCAGGCCCTCGTAGTGCGTCGTCGTCGCGACGGTGCCGCCGCGCGCGCAGAGCGAGTCGAGCACGGCGGAGGCGAGCGCCTCGCCCTCGCGGGGATCGGTGCCGCCCGCCAGTTCGTCCAGCAAAACCAGCGTCGCGGGCCGCGTTTCCGCGAGGATCCGCGCGAGGTTCTGCACGTGCGCGCTGAACGTGGAGAGGTTCTTGTGCAGGCTTTGATCGTCGCCGACGTCGGTGAGGACCACCTCGAAGACGTCGACACGCGAGCCCTCGTCGGCCGGAACGGGCAGGCCCGCACGGACGCAGAGCGCGGCGAGGCCAAGCGTCTTCAGCGCGACGGTCTTGCCGCCCGCGTTGGGGCCCGACACGATCATCGCGTGGCCCGCGGTGATGCCGATGTCGCTCGGCACGACCGCGACGCCGTCGAGCGC
>JANMGF010001085.1:0-3275 GCA_031374535.1 Polyangium sp. (in: bacteria) | reverse complement strand
TCGCCGTCGATCCCCCGCGCTTCCGCGTGTCGAAAGCCCACGCGCCCCCGGTCGAGCGGGCGCCAAGGTAGACGTCTGCTCGTCCGACCGTCAAGCGCACTGCCACCGATGCGGGACCCGGGCGCCGAGCGCCGCATTTGACGCGCGCTGCGAAGACACCAACGCGGCGCAGGCGTCACGCGTGCGTATCGACGTTCGCTTCCAGGGGAAATCATGACCGGGAAATGACCGAAAATCGGACACCCTCCGGTCAGGCACGCCCGTCGCAAGGGGCAGCCGCATGGAGTTCCCGACCCCCAAAGCCGAGATGACGGGCGCCCCCGCGGATGCCAGCGGTGACGCGGCGCAGCGGACGCGCCCTTATGCAGACGCCTCCCGCGATCCGCGGGCGCTGCGCATCCTGGCGAAGACGATTTACCGCGAGATGCGCCAGGGGGGCCTCGCCGAAGAAGACGTGATGGCGGTCGCAGGCGAGCTCTTGAGCCTCGTCGCAGGCGACATGAAAGACCGCCGCGAAGGCTGCGACAGCGCGATCCCTTCGTCCCGCACGCGGCGCTGACCCACGCGCCCCCCGCGCAGCGCGCCCAAATCGTCTTCCGCTGCGAACGTCCCCTCTTCGTTGACATGCACCTCCGGGCTTGCTCGTATTGCCCGAGCGTGGCCCTGGACCGATCCCGTGAGGCCGCCCGAGCGGAATGATTTTCTCGGTCATCATCAGCGAGAAGGGTGGCGCGGAGCGCCGCGAGTCCTTCGAACGCACGGAGATCAACGTCGGTCGCGTGCAAGGCAACGACCTCATGTTGCCGAAGGGCAACGTGTCCAAGAGACACGCGCGCCTGCTCTTCCGGGACGGGCGCTTCATCGTCACCGACCTGAAGAGCACGAACGGCACGTACGTCAACGGCCGCAAGATCGCGCAGGCGACGATCGTCCGCGAGGGCGACAAGATCTACGTCGGCGATTTCGTCCTGCGTATCGAGCCAGGCCCAGGCGCGCAGATGCCTGCCCCCGGGCGCGGATCCGGTGCCAGCGGCGAGTACAACGCGTTGCCCGACATCGGCGCGCTCGACGGTCCCCTGTCGTCGCCGGGCGCCCCGCCCTCCGCAGCCCTGGGCAAACCCCCGCGCGACGGCCTGCTCACGGGCGAGCACGCCGCGGACATCGTCAGCCACTTCCCGCTGGAGAACGATCCCGACGACGCGCCCATCCCCGCCGCCGTGCCGGGTCCCCCACGCGTGCCGCGAGCGACGCAGAGCACGAAGCCGAGCGGCTCGATGATGTCGCCGACCGCGCTCTCGTCGCTGCAACACGGCCCCGGCGGCCCCCCGACCCTCAGCGCAGGCCACCCAAGGCCCACGGGTTCGAGCATCCCCGCGCCGCCGCAAAGCCCCTTCCCGCCGCCCTTCGGGCAGCAGAGGCTCGCGATCCCGCCCGCCGGTCCCACGGTCGTGCCGCCGTCTCCGGTGGATCGATCGAGCGTGGAGCCCGCGACGGGGCCCAAGGCAACGCACCGCGCCGCGCTGATCACGCTGGTCGAGCGCGTGGGTGAGAGCATCGACCTCGGACCGCTCGCCTCGGGCGCGCCGGTGGACAAGGCGCTCGCCGCGAAGATCACGGAGGTCGTGCAAGAGCGGGTGGCCGCGATGAAGGTCGCGGGGCTCGTGCCGGAGGGCGTGAGCATCGAGCAGCTCGCCGAGGAAGCGCGGCGCGAGCTCCTCGATCTCGGCGCACTCGGCCCGCTGTTCACGGACGACGACGTGGTGGAGATCCACGTGCAGGACGGGCGCGTCCTTTCGTTCCGCAAGAGCCGCAAGCAACCAACCGCGGAGATGCCGTTCACGAGCCAGGAGGCCGTCGGGCGGGCGCTACGAAGGCTCGCGCTGCGCAAGGGCCTCGTGCTCGAACCGTCGTCGGGCGTCGTGGATCAGCGCGTGTCGGAAGGCGTGCAGATCCTCGGGAGCTTGCCTTCGGTCGCCGCGGCCGGCTACCAGGTCGTGCTGCGCAAGCACCAGCGGAGCGAGGCGTGCACGCTCGATGATCTCGTGCGGACGGGCCTGCTCACGCGGACCGTGGCGACATGGCTCTCGCAATGCATGGCGGGACAGGCGAGCGTGCTCGTGGTGGGCGCGATGGGCTCGGGCCACGGTTCGCTGGTCACGGGGCTCGCGCAGAGCTTCGGCGCGGACGAGCGCGTCGTCTCGCTGCAAGACGACGACGAGATCCCCGTGAGCCACCCGAGCGTGATTTTGCTCCCGCTCGCGCCAAGCGCGGACGGAGGGGCGTCCGTCGCGCGGGTGGCGGCGCGGATGCGGGCCGATCGGCTGGTGGTGGGTACGTTCGCAGGCCCGGTCGCGGCCGAGATCACGACGAACCTCGGTGAGGGCGTGAGCAGCGTGCTGGCGGCATCACGCGCGCCGACGCTGAGGCATGCGCTCGCCCGGCTCACGGCCGCTCTCGTGATGGCGAGGCCCGGCACGAGCGTGGAGGCGGCGCGGGAGGCGCTGGCGAGCACGTTCGACCTGGTCCTCGAGGTGACCCGGCTCCGGGACGGCCGCGCGCGGCTCATGCGCGTCGCCGAGCTACGCATGGAAGGCGGAGCGCTCGTGGGGCGGGACGTCTTCACGTTCACGATCGAACGGACCGCGGCGGGCGGGGCCCTCGAGGGCAGCCTTCACCCGACGGGTCTGATCCCGGCGATCGTGGAAGACCTGGCGGCGCGAGGAGCGCAGGTCGATCCGTCCATCTTCCGCCGGGCTCTCACGAAGTGACGCGAAGCAAGCTTCGTCCGGTCGAGCGTCTTGACGAGGCTCGGCAGGACGACGAGGTTCGACTACATTATCCTCTAGGGCCGTCCTGCCGGCCGTCACGGGTGTGACGGGCCGGCGCTGGAAGGACGACGAGAAGCGATATGGCCATCCGCACCATCCTGCATTATCCCGACCAACGCCTCCGCCAGAAGGCTCTGCCCGTCGAGCGCATCACGCCCGAGCTCGAGCGGCTCATCGACGACATGGCGGAGACCATGTACGCAGCCCCGGGCGTAGGGCTCGCGGCCACGCAGATCGGCGAGCCGCACCGGATCTTCATCATCGACATCGCGGCCGAGGACGAACCGAGCAACCTCATGGTCTTCGTGAACCCGGAGATCGTGGGGAAGGTCGGTGAAGAGGTAGGCCCCGAGGGTTGCCTCTCGTTCCCGGGCGTGAGCGAGGACATCAAGCGCGCGACGGAGGTCCGCGTGCGCGCGATGGATTGCCACGGCGAGCAGGCCGTCG
>JANMGF010000501.1:0-8214 GCA_031374535.1 Polyangium sp. (in: bacteria) | reverse complement strand
GTCGCCGGGCGCGAGGCAGAGCGGGATCCCGCACATCGACTCGAAGCCAAGCACGGGGATCTCCGCCGCGCGCGCGATCACGAGGCCCTCTTTCATCGGGGGCAGGAGATCGGTGTAACGCGGGATCAAGGCGTCCGTGCGGGGCACGAGATCGGTGAACGCAGAGGCGACCGAGACGTTGATCTGCGCGGCGGGCCATCGCGCCGCGACGAGACGTACGAAGTCGGGGAAGTCGTCGCGGTTCGGCGTGCAAAAGACGAAGTTCAAGCGCACGTGGATGCCTGTCTGCGCGAGCGCATCGATGCCACGCGCCGTCTTCTCGAACGTGCCCGGCGCGCGCGTGATCGCGTCCGAGATCTCGGCGCGCGAGCCGTGCAGCGAGACAAACGCCACGTCGAGCCCGGCCTCCTCGAGGCCCCGCGCGAGGCCCGGCTCCGCGAGGCGCACCGCGTTCGTCTGAAGCTCCACGGCGATCGCCCCAGCGCGTTTCGCGAGCGCGACGTACTCGGCGAGACGGCCGTTCAACGTCGGCTCTCCGCCCGAGACCTGAAGGACGCCGCCGGCGTGGGCGATCTCGAGGATCGCGCGCCGCACGTCGTCGTCGTCGGGCGCAGGCAAGTGCGTCGAGACGAAGCAGAAATCACAGGCCTGGTTGCACTGGAACTGGATACGCACGATGTGCGAAGGGACGAGGCGACCGTCGGGCGTGCGATGGACGTCACGCGTCACGAGCTCGCGATCGATCTGCTCGCGGGTCGAGGAGATGACCGTGAGCTTGCGCCGGATCCGGTCCTCCGTGAGCGGTCGAAAGGCGAGCCCCGGCTCACGCGCGAGGAGCGGGCCCGGTACGCCGGGGCAACGATCCACGACGACACACGTGCCGCATGCAGCGACGCGTTCGTGGCCTCGACGTACGGCGGCGCCGGGGTTCAGCGCGTAGAGGTGCGCGAGGCGCGCGGGACGCTCGAAGGAGCAAGGGGGGATCGTCGCGCCGGGATCGAGCGAGAGCGGGATCGAAGCTTCACGCGCGGCTTGATCGAAGCGTTCGATCGCGCGCGCGGCCAGGACAAGCGGGGCGAGGGACGAGGGATCAGGCGCGTCCACGGGGACGGAGGCGACGATCCGCGTGACGGGAAGCTCGGCCGCGCGCAGGCGGCCCGGGATCGAAGCCACGAGGTCGAGGTTTTTCCGGACGATGGGCGTCGCGATTTCCAGCGGGATCCCCGCGGCGACGAGGGCACGTTTGCCCGCGAGCGCGGCGACGAACCCACCCTCGTCACGCGTGATGACGTCCGCCTCGGGGCCAAAGGCCGGCACGTGCACGCGCGCGACGGAGAGTCCCGCCTCGGCGAGAGATCGTGCGAGGCTCTCCGTGACCCGCGTCGCGTTCGTCTCGAGCACGACACGCTCGGCGCCGCGCGCGCGGGCATGACGGACGATCGCCGCGAGGTCCCGGCGCATCGTGGGCTCTCCGCCCGTGATCACGATCTCGCGCGCGGTCGAGGCGAGCGCTGTGTCGATGCGAGCGAGCAGGGCCGAGGCGCGGACGAAATCCGGCCGTTCGACGGGCCTTCGCGCCGAGCAGAAGCCGCAACCCTGGTTGCAGGTCTCGTTGGTGAGCACCCGCGCGACGCGCATCGGGGTCATGGTAACCCAAGGTCGCGACCCTTGCGCGCGGCGTCTCCCGCGGCGAACAATGCGGGTCCCATGAGCATCCGCGCCGGCACGACCGACACGAGCCTCCTGCTCGCGCCGGGCTGCAACCTCGCCTGCCCCGTGTGTGATTGCCGCGGCACGCCCCCGGACGAGGGAGTCCGAAAGCGCGAGCTTCAGCGCGGGGGCGGCGTGCTCGAGCTGCGCGGAGAAGCGGCGACGCAGAACGACCTCGCCAAGGTCGTACGAACCGCAAAAGATGCAGGCTGGGGCGCGGTGTTTGCCCGGACGAACGGCGTGGCGTACGGCGCGGAGGGACGCGCGGAGGCGCTCCACGCCACGGGCTTGTCGGGCGTCGTGTTTTTCCTGGCGAGTGATCGAGCGTCCGTACACGACGCGGTGGCACGCGTGCGAGGCGCGTTTGCGGCCGGGATCGCGGGCCTCCGTGCGATCGCGGCGACGGGGCTCGACATCGTCTTCGAGCTGCCGGTGCTCGATCCCTCGATCCAGGACCTGCGTGCAGCGATCGTGTTGCTCGCGGGCGTGGCGCCCAACGCGCGCCGCGTCCGCCTGTACACGCCGGCCTCGCTCCGCCCCGTGGATTCGCGTGCGCCGCGGGAGCTTTTGCCGCCGCGGTGGGATCGAGCGCGCGAAGCTTTGCTGTCGGCGATCACATTTGCCCGGGAAAAAGGCCTCGAGATCACGCTGACCGAGCGGGACGGCATCCCGCTCTGCGCGGTCGCGACGAAGCTCCCCGATGGCTCCGTCGAGGTCCCCGAGCGTTTGCTCGCCGATCGCGGCGGAAGGCCGATCCCGCGCCACGCGACGTCCTCGCTCGCGCCGAGCTGCGAGGGTTGCGGCGCGTCACGCGCCTGCCCGGGCACGACGACGCTTTACCTCACGACGCACGGCGCCGCGGGTTTGTCCCCCTTGCCCCGCGCGCCCCAGCAGCGCCCCCGCGAGCGCTGGGACGAGACCCGAAAACACGCAGCACGCTCAGCCTTTTTCACGGTCCTCCGCCCGACGGTCCACTGCAACCAGGACTGCTGGTTTTGCAGCGCGAACGAGACCTCGCACAACGTGGAGGAAGATCCGGGCCGCATGATGCGGAAGATCGCGCGGCTCGGAAGGACCGGGGTCCTTCAGATCTCGTTCAGCGGCGGCGAACCCACGCTCTCGCGCCACCTCGTCGATTACGTGGCGGTGGCGAAGCGGACCGGCGTCCGGAGCATCGAGCTCGTCACGAACGCAGTCTTGCTGGACAAACCGGAGAAGGTCGAGGCGCTCGTCGGGGCGGGGCTCACGAACGTCTTCGTCTCGCTGCACGCGCACGACGAGGCGCTCGCGCGGCTGCAAACACGCAAGATGGGGGATCACGGGCGCACGGTGCGGGCGTTGCATCTCTTCGCGCGCCATCCGGAGCTGAGGCTCGACGTGAACCACGTGGTGTCCGCGCAGAACTATCGGCACCTCGTGCGTTTCGTGGAGTGGATGCACGCCGAGTTCGGCGCGCGGATCGGGATCTCGTTCGCGTACGTCACGCCGCAATACAAGGCCCTCGAGCGGCTCGCCGATCACGTGCCGCGTTTCACGGACGTCATGCCGTACCTGAAGCGAGCGATCGCCCGGGCGAGCGAGCTCGGGGTCGAGGTCGTGGTCGGGTCGCGCCAGGGCGTGCCGCCGTGCCAGCTCGAAGAGATGATGCCGTGGAGCGACGTGCTCGTGTCGCTCAGCGGCGCGTTGACGGAGGACGCGCCGCAGAAACAGAAGGGCCCCGCCTGCGCGGATTGCCGCTTCGATCTCGTCTGCACGGGCGTGTGGAAGCCGTATGCGGCGCTCTTCGGCACGGGCGAGCTCCGGGCCGTACCAGGCGAGAAGATCACGCCCGAGCGTTGCCTCGCCGAGCCACGCATCGCGCGCTTCCGGCCCGGGATCGACCGCCTCGAAGAGCTGCGCTTCGGCGACGGCCGCGTCCCTCGGAGCGACGAGATCCCGCTCCCCGAAGCGCCTCGCGAGCGTCTGCACCTGCCCGTCGTGGAGCCTTCGACAGAACGCGCCCTGCGCGTCGCGATCGTCGGCACGGGCCGGCGAGGGTTGGCGTTCGCGGCTGCGATGGAGCAGGCGGGCGGGTTTGTCCTCGCGGGGATCGCCTCGCCGCACGCGCCGGACAAGGATCTGCCGGAGATCGCGGCCGATGTTCCACGCGCGCGGACGCTGGAAGAGCTCTGCGATCGAGGCCCGATCGACGCGGTGATCGTCGCCACGAGCACGCGGCAGCACGCCGAGATCACGCGCGCCGCGCTTTCGCGAGGGCTCTCGTGCCTCGTGGAAAAACCCCTCGGCGCGTCGCTGGCGGAGGCCGAGGCGCTCGCGGCCGAGGGCGGGCGACGCATCACGGTGGCGCAGCAGCTCCGCGCGGCGGGCGGGCTCGCGGAGATGCTGTCGGTGCTCGGGGATCAAAAAGGGGCGAATCGTCCGGTGGAGATCGAGGTCGTTCACCGGGCGACCGCGTCCTCGCCGATGAGCTTGCACGCATGGTCGCGCACGGCGCTCTACGAGCTCTTGATCCACCTCGGCGACGTCGCGCGCGCCATGGCCGGCGAGGATCTCCAGGTGCGAAAGGCCATGGCCAAGGGCGGAGGAAGGCCCGAACGCGTGACCATCCGCGCGCGCGGGGCCGGGCCTTTGCAGCCGGACGTCACGATCGAGCTCGCCCTCGCCGAGGCTGCGGACGCGCTCGAGGTACGCGCGCGCCTCGCCGATGGAAGGCGTTTGTCGTGGGTACGCTCGGAAGGTCGTGACGTCGTGGAGGTGAGCGACGCCGGGGGCAAACGGACCCGCACGCCGCCGCGCGGAGGCGACCTTCCGCGGCTGCTCACTGCGTTCCGCGAGAGCCACGCCCGGGGCGATTCGCCGAAGGTCTCGGCGGAGGACGGCGTGCGCGCGATGCGGCTCGCGGCGGAGGCGATCACGGCGCTCGAGGCCGCGGGCGCGCCGTTCGATCGGGCTGCCGAGCCGAAGCGGGTGGCTTCGGTGCCGCTCCGGGATCGGGTGGGTTGAGCCGGGCCTCGGGCTCGCGAGGCGGATCCTTCCCCGGTCCATGTGGTAGAGTGGGCCTCCGATGAGCTACTCCGGTGCCCCGAAGCTCCAGGCGCCCGGCCCCTTCCGGGCCGATCAGCTCCGCCCGAGGGATTCCTACGAGCTGTCGAAGGGACACCCGATCCAATGTTTGCCGACGGGTGGACGCGGAGGCCGGGCCAACCTCGTCGGTGGCTCCGTGCTCGACACCGATCCGGCCGTCCAGGGAGCCGCCGTCGACGCGGGTTTTTCCCCCGAGCCGGGCACGCTGCGGGCGCCTGACGTGTCCGTGGGGAACGTGCCCGACGCACCCGGTTGGATCCGCGGCACGCCGCCTCTCGCCGTGGAATACGCGGATACGGGCCAGGACGAGGAAAAGCTCCAGGAAAAGATCGTCGACCTGCTTGAAGCAGGCACGCACTTCGTCTGGGTGGTCCGCCTCGTGGGCCCACGGCGCGTCGAGGTCTACGAGCAGGGCGCGTCCGTTCGTGTCGTCACCCCAGGCAACCGCCTTGCCGCACCGGGCATCCTGAAGAACTCCGTGCCCGTGGAAGCCCTCTACGACCGCGACGCCGCGCACGAGGCGACGCTCCGGAATTTGCTCCAGCGCAAGGGTTTCGAGAGCCTCGAGGACGTGACGACGCAGGGACGCCTGCTCGAAGCACGTGCCGCGGTCAGCCGCGTGCTTCACCGCCGCAAGCTCCCGCCCTCGCCCGAGGAACAAGCACGCATCGACGCCTGCGCCGACCTCGATACGCTCGCGCGCTGGATCGAGGAGGCCTCCGTCGCGGGATCCGCCGCCGATGCATTGCGATAATCCAATACACGCCCTCGCGTCGGCTCGGACCGATGCGGACCGCCAAGCGGCATTGGCGCAATGCCTACCATTCGTGGATCGCCGGGCGCAACACCTCCCTCGACCCTGGCGCCAAGCCTTCGCCCATCGTACCCTCCGGCCCCATGCGTACCTTCCCGGCCACAGCCCTCGCGGCCGCGACCTTGGCTCTCGCCCCCGGCGCGCTCGCGGAGGGTGACCCCGCGCGCGGCAAACAGCTGCTTTTCGAGCGCGGTTGCGCGGCCTGCCATTCCTTCGACGGCTCCGCGCGCCCGGGACCGACCTATCTCGGCCTCGTGGGCAAGACACGGAAGGTCCTCACCCAGGACAAACCCCGCGAGGTCGTCGCGGACGAGGCCTACATCCGTCGCAGCATCCTCGAGCCGAACCACGACATCGTCGAGGGATTCATGCCCGGCGCCATGCCGGGGCTCGCGATGCGCGACGGAGACGTGGATAACCTGGTCGCGGCGATCCTCGAGGTCGGAGCGCCCGCAAAGCCGGACACGTCCACGAAGGGCGCGAAGGACGGGACCCTCGGCGCGCTCGCGGCCGCGTCGCTCGCTTTCGTCCTCGGTCACATCGGCCTCTCGAGTTTTCCCGTGCGGCGCCCGATCGCCAGGAAGCTCGGCGACAAGGGTTTCCAGGGGCTCTATTCGATCCTGATCCTCGCGTCGTTCGCCTGGATGCTTTTCGCTTATCGCGCGGCGCCCTACGTGGAGATCTGGCGCGCCCCGCCGTGGACGCGCTGGATCCCGCTCACGGTCATGCCAATCGCGTTTTTCTTCATGGTCTGCGGTTTCTCCACGAAGAACCCGACGGCGGCCGGGCAGGAGAAAACCGTGAGCGTGGAGCCTCGCGGGATCGTGCGGATCACGCGCCACCCCGGGTTATGGTCATTCGCGCTCTGGGGAATGGCACATGTCCCGCCGAACGGGGACGTGGCGTCGCTCCTCCTCTTCGGCGGGATCACGTTCCTCGCGATCGCGGGGATGTTGCACATCGATAGCCGCCGCCGCGCCACGCTCGGCGAGGCGTGGGAGCCCTTCGCCGCGAAGACCTCGCTCGTGCCGTTCGCCCGCGGGGGCGTGGGCAAGGCGATGGCCGAGATTGGCGTCGTGCGGTTCGTCGTGGTGATCCTCGTTTACGTCGGCATGTTGCACGGACACAGGCTGCTCATCGGCGTGTCGGCGATGCCGTAGATTCAGGAGGCGAGCGTGACGCCATGTCGCGGGTCTTGAAGCCTTAGCAACCCGGCACGATGTCGACGCCGCCGAAGAACTCGTCCACGAGGATCTTCCAGGCGCGACCATTCTCCTCCGGGCCACATTTGAACGCGGGCTTCGGCCTTTTTTCCCCGCGCAGGACGGCGCGCGTCTCGCGGTAGTAGCGGGCGGCGAGGTCGGCGCCGTACTCGTTCACGGCGTCGCCGTTGTTCGGCTGGAAAGCATAATAGGTGCCGCCGCGGACCATGGTGGGCATGGGCGCGTAGGGCGTAAGGCAGGGGGCCTTCGTGCCGCATTTCTGGAGAATGGCGTCGTGGATCGGGCCGAGCTTCTTGCGCGACCATGGCTCGGGGCCCGAGAGCCGCGCGGCGTCGTTCAGGTGGAAGATCTCGTGGAACAAGGTCTCGCGCACGGCCTCCGCCGAGCCGTGGAGGGAGCCCGAGACGTTGTAGCCGATGCTCCAGCCGCTCGCATACGCCGAGGGTGTCGTGCGACCGGCGGAGCGGAAAAACTTCCAGGCAATGGGGCGATGTCGATACCGGACGCCCGCTTTTGCGCGGGAGGCGATACCGTCGAAAAAGGCGTCGAAATCGGCGCTCGACTCGGCGATCCAGCCGAGGTGTTTTTCGTACCGGCCCACCGGAAGCTCGGGGACGATGCGGATCGAGCCGCGGAAGCCGCCGTCCATCACGTAGGCCTGCTCGACGCCGACGACGCTGCCGGTTTTTTCGTACAGGGAAAGCACGGTCGTCCGCGCGGACGCGTGCCCCTCGTAACGTTTCCCGAGCAAGCAACGAATACGCGCTCGATCGTCGGATTCGGTGCACGTGCTGGGAGCGGGCACCTCGTCGGGGAAAAGCAGGGCGACGGCTTCGCTCGCCGCAATGGCGGGGAGAGCGGAAGCGGAAGCGGGAGCGGCGGCGGAAGCGGGAGCGGATGCGGCGACGGGCGCGGGCGACGGGTCGGGGGGCACCGCGGGCGTCGTGCAGGCAACGAGCAGCACGAACGCAGCGAGGCTGGGTTTGGCGGAACGTGTCATTATTTCATCAGCCTGTACGGTGGGGGCCCGAGGGCGGCGCAGATGCGGGGCCATCAAGATAACGCGAGTCGTGGTCGTAGGGATAGGTATGATAGAGTGGGGTCGGCGTTCCGGGGAACGGGACGTCGATCGGAGGACAAAATGCTTGGTATGACCTTGGTTCGTGGTGGTTCGATCCTGGCTGCGGCGCTCGCGCTCGTTGCGTGCGGCGGCTCGGTGAACGGAGGGTCCGGCGGATCGGGCGGAGACGGCGGCACCGCCGGCGCGGGCGGAGGGGGCGGGCAAGGCGGCGCGGGCGGAGGGCAAGGCGGACAGGGCGGAGGGCAAGGCGGACAGGGCGGAGGGCAAGGCGGACAGGGCGGAGGGCAAGGCGGACAGGGCGG
>JANMGF010000477.1:0-4783 GCA_031374535.1 Polyangium sp. (in: bacteria) | reverse complement strand
CGGGTTCTCGAGCCCCTCGACGAGCGAGCGCAGATCGTTCTCGATGGCGCTACGCGTGGACGGCGAGAGCACGCGGAGCAGGCCCGCGTAGCTGCGCCTGGCGAGGACCCGCCTGAGTTGTTCGAGCGCCTGCGCCGGCGTCCGCGCGCCCGCGGGCAACGCGGCGGCGGCCGAGATCCGGAAGACGCCACCTTCGAGCTCGAGCGTCGCGTCCTCGCCGTCGGGATACCGCACGCGAGCGTGGGCCTTGATCGTCACGCCGGTTTTGCCGAGCGCCTTGGCCTGATCGGAGAGCTCGCTTCGCTCCTCGGCCACGATGCGGCGCACCTCGTCTTTCGACAGATTCCGCCGACCTTTGGCGCTCATCATGCCGTGGATCGCGTCTGCGTCGCCGCGCGCGGCTGCGTCTGCGTAGGCTTTCACGGCGTCCTTCGGGTCGGGCATGGCGGAGCTACCGCACGCGGCGAGGGCGCTCGTCAGGGCGAAGGCGAGGCACGCGAAGGTCACGAACCGGGGCACGGGCGGAGCCTAGTACAAAACCGGCGGCACGGGGTCTCCGGCGAGACGCGGCGAGACGCGGCGAGACGTACCCGCCTCCAAACCTCTGGCTGGTGGCAGCGAGGAGCGGTAGACATTCGTTTGGATCTCGCATGTCGGGCCCTTTCATCCGTCTCGCGGACAACACCGACCTCGACGGGTTCTCCGATCACATCGTCCGTCACTCGGCCGAGAGCGGGCGAGAGGGCTCCTTGCATTTCGCAATCTCGCGTTCCCCCGATCGCGCGAGCGTCCGCGATCACGCGCGCCAGCGCTGGGAACGCGCGCTCGAAGAGACCTTGTGGGGCCGCTGTTTCGTGCTGGTCGAGCCCGTCCGCGGCTGGGTCGTGGGTCACCTCGAGCTCCGCGGAGGCCGGTTCTCCGCGGAGATGCACCGGGTGATCCTCGGCATGGGCATCGAGCGTGGGCACACGAGGCGTGGCCACGGCCAGCGATTGATGGAGGCCTCAATCAGCTGGGCGAAACGCACGGGCAGGGTCGCCTGGATCGACCTCGGGGTCTTCGAGCACAACCTGCCCGCGCGTAGCCTCTACCAGCGAATGGGTTTCGTGGAGAATGGCAAGCGGAAGGACGCATTCCGGATTGATTCGGGGGTGCAGGTGACAGATATTACGATGTCTTTGCGGATTGGGTGAGGGGCCTCGGTCGAGGACGGTGCTCCCGGCTGCACAGCCCCGCGAGGAGCCGAACGACACCCGCGAAGAGCGCGGAGACCGTCAATTCGATTGCGTAGGTGGGGGCATTGCGGGCGGGGGCATTGCGAAGCGAATCGTGAACGTGTACCAGACGCGGACGGGCTTCCCCTCGAACGTCGCGGGCGTATATCGGGAGGCTTCGAGCGATGCGACGACGGCCTTGTCCATGTGGGGCAGCGACTTGATCACGGTGCACGCTTCGGCGCGCCCCTCCTCGGTGATCACGCACCGTACGATCATGATCCCCTCGACGCGGTTCTCCAGCGCCTCGGGGGTATGCCGAATCGGAGGGCCCGAGACGGGCGTAGGCCGTGTCATCCCCTTTCCGAA
The DNA here is from genome assembly GCA_031374535.1 of Polyangium sp. (in: bacteria). Lineage (GTDB taxonomy): Bacteria > Myxococcota_A > Polyangia > Polyangiales > Polyangiaceae > Polyangium. The sequence goes on along the minus strand of JANMGF010000477.1, from coordinate 3,200 downwards.
CGGTGGGAGGTCTGGCGGCGCCGATGCCTGCATGGAGCCGGGCGGCGGTGACGGCGCCGGGATTCGAAGGACGAAATCGTACGCGACGGCGATCGGCTCTCCGCCCTTCGTAGCGGGCTTGAAGGTCTGCTTTTCCAGCGTCCAGAGCACCTCCACATCCATGTAAGGCAACGTCTCGAGGACGACACACCCATCCGCGCGGCCCTCCAGCGTGATGATACACCGGACGCGCATGGTCCCGGAGACGCCGGCCTTCTGCGCCGCGGGCGAATGGGAAAAATCCGGCCCCTCTACCTTGACCGGCTCTGTCATCGTCACCGGATCGAATGGCAAAACGCCGGGCGGAAGCTCCGACGTGAGCCTTTCGGCGCGGCGATCCGCCATGGCGTCCTCCGACCCTCTCGGGGACGAAGCCCCGCACGCGGGGAACACCATCGAGATGAGGAGTGCCCCCACGACGAGGCGGGACAAACGAATACGCGGGCTCATCAAGGGAGGGACGATAACACGAAAATGGGCGAGCACGATGCCGACACGACGTGGTTCTTCCCAGCCCCGACTGCTAAGTGATAACTTATCACGCAGGAGGTCGCCGGCGCGCCCGAGGCGACGCCCATGCCGGTGAACCAGAAGCCGGTCTACACCGTGCTCATGTGTGTCGCCGACGAACGCACCGGGCCCGCCATGGTCACGCTGAGCTCTGCGCTCGGGGGCCCCGACGCGGCCGAGCGGCTCTACGCCCTGCACCTCATCAAGCCCGACGATCGCGCCTCGTTTTTCCTAAGCCAGGAGCGCACCGACACCGCCAGCGACGACCACACGCTCGCGCCGCTGCTGGAAAGGGCCGCGTCCCTCGCGATCTCGGTCAAACCGCTGAGCTTCGTCTCGGGCGAGCCGGCCGTCGACATCTGCCACGTGGCCGAAGCCAAACACGCCGACTTCCTCCTGCTCGGCTGGCGCAAACCGCTCATCGGGCGGTCCGCGCTGTCGGGCACGGTGTACGAGGTCATGAAGCGCGCGCCGGCCGACGTGGGCGTGCTCGTGGGCGCGGGGGTCGAGTGGGGCCTGGAGGAGCGCCTCTTTGGCCTGCACCCCGAACGAATGATCCACGCCTGCCCGGTCTCGCTGGTCGTCGTCCGCCAGCACGGCGACGCGCGAGCAGCCTGCGCGATCTGGCGCAACGTATCGGGGTCTCCAGCGCATACCTGAGCCGGGTCGAGCATGGCCACGACGCCGCGCCGACCGCGGATCGACTGGAGGCCATCGCGCGTGAGCTCGGCGTGCCTGCGCATCTGCTCGCCTCTGCTGCGCACAAGGTCGGCCCCGCGATCGAGGGGTACACGGAGGACGTGCCGAGCGCGGGCATGTTGTTCCTGGACATCGCGCGGCGGAGGCTCGGAGCGACCGAGATTACGCGCATCCAGGCGTTCGTGGAGCGGGAGTTCCCGGTCCCGGTTTGCCGCGAGGAGAGGCCGTCGCTCGCCCGTCTGCTCACCCCAGACCGCGTGATCCTGCACCTCACGTGTCCGGGGCTGGAGGACGCCATCGAGATCGCGGCGAGCCGTCTCGCGCGTTCGCGTGGCGGGCCGAAGGTGCGGCGGGTGGTGGAGGAGATCCTGGCGCGTGAACAGATTGCGTCCACGGCCCTGGGCGGCGGGGTCATGGTGCCGCACGGGGTCTTTCCTTCCGCAACGTCGTCCGCGGCGCTCGTGACCCTGGCGCGCCCGTTCCTGCTGCCCGAGGCGCCGGACGCCGCGCCGATCCGGCTTTTGGTGGTGCTCGTCCACGGCGAACCGGGCCGCGCGCACCTCGCGTTGCTCGCGCACGTGGCGCGGCTCTCGAGTCACGGGCTCGGCGAGAGATTGGGGGCGGCCAAGAGCCCCGCGGAGGCGATCGAGGCGGTTTTCGAGATGGAAGGGATGGGGTAAAAACCCACCGGGCGCGCATTCAGAGAATCCGCATACCCCGCGAATGCGCGGCGATGTCGAGGCGCGCTTGCATGTTGTATTTGTGATCGGGGCAGGGCGGGTGCCCCTCGTACCAGTGTTTTGGACAGGCGCCGCCGCAGATCCCAAAAATGAGGCATTGATGGCACGGGATCGCGGGCCGCGATCCACGCGCCCGCCTCGGTGCAGGAGGGCCCGTGGGCCGGGCGCGTCGCATTCTCGAGCGGCGCGCCCTGCTGAACCAGGAGCCACCCCGCCTCGGTCAGGCGCAGGTGCCGGTGGCTCCGCTCGACGAGCCGCAGCCCGGTCCTCGCCGCGTTACGTATGCCGCGCCATGACGTCGCGCTGAGCGGCGTGACGCTCCCCAAAGGCAGCCGCGTCTTGCCCGTCATTGCCTCGGCCAACCGCGACCCACGCTTCGCTCGTCGGAGCGCGTCGGCAAGGAGCGCCGCAGCGTCGTGGCCTCCTGGGGGGTTGTGTCATTCCGCGGGGGGAAACAGCGCCACGAGCCTCCGCCACGTCGCGAGCACCCGCCCGAGCCACGGCAGATCGAACACCGGCGAGACCACCGTGTACGTGGTCAGTCGATCGAAGAAGAGCCACCCGAGCGCGGCGCCAAATCCGGCACGCGTGGTATCGTCGTCGAGGTCCGGTGTGGCAATGGCGGCGTGGGTACGCACGAGGGAGAGGGCGTCTTCGGCGCTCGTGGACGGCGAGAGCGTCGAGCAGAGCAGCTCCGCGAGATCACGCGTCGAAGGGCCGAGCGCCGCGAGCTCCCAGTCGTAAAGGACGATCTCCGCTTCCGCCTCCGCGCGACGCAATGCGAGGTTCCGCGGGTTCACGTCGTTGTGCAGCAGCGTCGTTGGGAAAACGGAGAGAGCCTCGACCCAGTCGACGTTTTCGAGGAGCGGGGCCGCCGCCTCCGTGACGTCCGCGTCGATACGTGTACGGGCGTGCTCGAAGAGCGCCTGCCACAACGGCAAAAGCTCCGTCGCCGTCGTCCCTGCGGCCCGCGCCCAGGGTACGGCTTCCATCCGCTGGGCAGGGCCTCGGAACGCGGAATGCAGACGCGCAAGGCCCGTCGCCGCGCGCCGCACCGAAGAAAGCGACCAGGGCGCGTCCACGGCGTCGAGTGCCTCCACGTGACGGCCTTCCTTCAACCGTTCGAGCACCAAAAGAGCGTCTTCGCACGAGGAGAAGCACCGCGGCCGTACGCGCGAGAGCGCCGCGTCTCCGAGCCCATAAAGCGCTCGT
>JANMGF010000374.1:0-3154 GCA_031374535.1 Polyangium sp. (in: bacteria) | reverse complement strand
GAGGGCGCGGATCTCGTGGCCACGCAGGAGGAAAATGCGGGGTTCGTCGAAAAGGTCGGGGAGCGTGATTTGCGTGATGAGGGCGAGGGCGTCGAGAGGGTCGGCCGCGTAGACGTATCCCTCGCGGAGGAGGAGGGCGCGGAGGTCGCGGGGATCGCCGCGGTGGCGACGGCGCAGGCCAGCGACGCGGCCGCCCGGGCGTTCCTTGGCGAACAGGCGGGCGGAGGGGGCGAGGCGGGCGTCTTGGCCGTCCTCGGGCGTGGGCGCGGGCTCGCGGACGAGGACGAGGGGTTCGCCGCGGGCGCGGCCGAGGATCTCGATACGCGCGGACGCGAAGGCAGGGGCGCCGGGGGCGGGGGCGGTCGCGAGGACCTCGGCGACGCGGCGGCGGCAGGCGTTCGCCGGGTCCTCGGGCTCCTCCGTGGCTCGGGCGGGGGCGGAGGCGACGGGCTCGGCCGTCTGGGCGAGCGCGGGCGGAGGGGCCTTGTCGCAGGCGAGGGCGAGGAGCGGCAGGAGGAGGGTCGAGAGGGCCCGGCGCATGGTGGCACGATGGACGAACGAGGGGGGCGAAGGAATTCCCACGGAGCGGCGGGGATGTCCATCTGGAGAGGCGATGGCTCGAGCGGAGGGGGCGGGCGGCGCGCCCTGCGATGCGGATAGGACAATATTCGTCCTAGGTCACGTGAATGCAACGACGCATCGCGCCGTAGGCGGCAGCGTCATGGGTTGGACATTGTCCGTCCCATCGATGGACATTCCCCTCGACAGCCGTGGGAGGCGCTAAATCCCGCATGAAACAAGGTGATTCGGCTATTTTCCAGGAATTCGGTTAGCGGACGGAGAATGTCCGATCGGAGGATCGATTCCATTGCGGCGAACCGGGAGATTGCGTATCCATGGCTGACCGGTTCGCGGGACGTGAGCCGGCGCTCGGGGAGGCGGCCCGCGTGCGAGACACGCGGCAGAGGCCGTCTTTTGTGCAGAGGCTCGTCCGAACGTGGGCACCCCTCCCCTTTGCGAGCGAAGCGGCGAACGACTCGAACTCATTCTCACCCCGGGATTTGGCCATGCAAGGAATCGACGTCTTCCTGGATACTTACGTGCGAATCGACGAGGGGACGGCCGTGCTCCTCTGCTCGCATCGCGCCTCCGTGCGGACGGCCGCGTGGATGTACGTGGCGCTCGCGACGCGTGGCGCCGAACCCGAGACGGTTTGCTTCGAAACGGACAACGACGAAGCCGATGCGGCCGTCGCCGCGGCGATCTTCATGCTGCGCGCTCGCGCGGGCGTGCGCCGCGTGGCCGTGATCGTATGCGAGCCAGGCGGGCCGTCTCTCCAGCGCGCGCTGGAGGAGGCGCAGGGCGCGAGGCCGGAGCGAACGCCGATCTTTCGTATCTGCGGGCGCGGGACGGGGATCTTCGAGATGGGATTCGCCGCGGGCTCGGCCAAGTCACGGCAAACAGGCGGGCTCGAGGCGTTCTCGCCGGAGGCGCTCCTCGACGACGAGGCGAATGAAGCCGACGTCGAGGGGCTCTCGCAGAGCGACATCGACGAGCTGCTCTCGCACTGCGACACCGAAATGAGCGCGCTCGAGGATCGCGATATCGAGGAGATCGCCGCGATGGTCGACGAGGATATCGGCGCGATGAGCGACGAGGAGCTCGCCGCGCTCGCCGAGCTCGAGGACAGCGAGCTCCTGGAGCTCGCGACGGCCTGGGGTGAGGAGGGTTTTCGTGTCCTTGCTTGAAGAGGTGCCCGTGCGCTCACGTGGATTGCAGACGGCAGTCGGCCCGGCGTCGCGGCGGCGCGTGGACGGGCGGTTCATCACGGACGAACCGCTGGCGCCTTACGACAGGCACGTGCGGCGCGAGCTCGCGAGCTCTGCGGCCGAGGCGCTGCGAAGGCTGGAGGAGGCGCCGGAGGACCCCGTGGAGCGGGCGGCGACGCTCTCGCGGGCGCATCAGGACGCGGCGCTCATCGCGAGTTACCTCGATCGTCCCGACGAGGCGCGGCTCGTCTGCCACGCGGGGCTCGATTGCGTGGCGGAGCAGGCGGAGACGTCGGGGGACCTGACGATCTTGCTGTTCGGTTTTGGTCCGCTGGTCGAGCTGTCGAGGCTCGATGCGCGGCTCGGGCGGACGGATGAAGCGCTTTGCGTGCTGGAGCGGCTCGGGGGGCTTTTGCGGGGCCAGGGGCTCGCATTTGGCGCGCTCACGATCACGCCCGCGGCGTGGGAAAACCTCGGGCCGGGGGAAGGCGGGGCCGAGGGCGCGCTGGCGTCGATGGTGGCAATCGAGACGCAACGGACGCTGCTCGGTTCGGGCCGGCACGAGGCGGCGCTCGAGGTGGCGCGGGGACAAACGGCGGCGACGGCGGATCCCGTGCTCGAGGTGATGCGGCGCGAGGCGTATCTGGTCTCGTTGTGTCGGCTCGGCAAAGGGGAGGAAGCGTTGCTCGTGGCGGCGCTCTGGGCCGCGGAGGCGCACCCGATTCGAAGGCCGATCTTCGAGCTGCGTCACGCGGAGGCGCTCGCGGCGTTCGGGGATCCGGTGCGCGCGCACGGGATCGTCGAGGAATGCACGCAGCGGGTGGAGGCGCGCCTCGCGGCGGGGCCGGCGACGCTGTTCGATCTGACGATGGCCGCGCGTGTCTCGCGGCTCTCGGCGACGCTCGGGGATCCGCTCGCCGCCGAGCTTTGTCGCGTGGCGCTGCCAGCGGCGACGGCGCTCGGAGACGTGCCCCTCACGGTGGAGCTCGCGCTGCGAATCCTGGCGATGGATCGTCGCGTGGAGGAACGCGCCGAGGCGCTCGAAGCGTTGCGCGCCGTGGCGACGGGGAGCGGATATCGGATCCCAGCCGTGGAACGCGCGGTCGAGGCCGAGGACGGGCCGCTGCTTTCGCGGTCGTTGAAGGAACGCGCACCTGCGTATCCGCGGCTCTTCGAACGCCTGCTCGGCTTCGCGCCCGACGCGCGGTGAGGTCCTGCGCGGCGCTCTGAGCATAAGTCTCATCGTGCAGGCGCTTCGCTGGGGCGTTGCCCCAGGCCCCACCAGGGGTTGTCCACCCCTGGACCCGGACCAGCGCAGGCGCTGGACCTTGGGCGATGAACTGCGCTCCGCGCAGTTCATCGAACAGCCGGTGGCAAGACCGGCG
>JANMGF010000334.1:0-2259 GCA_031374535.1 Polyangium sp. (in: bacteria) | reverse complement strand
CTCGTGAGCTTGCAAGCGAAAAGGGTTGCTCCCAAGCTTGCGCTCCCGCCCGGCGCCGCCGTCCCATGCTGGCCAAGCTCCTCCTCCTCCTGATCCGCGGCTACCAGCTGACGCTCTCGAAGGTGCTGTACGCGCTCTTCGGCCCCGTCTGTCGCTTCGAACCGTCCTGCTCGCGGTACGCCGCCGCATGCATCGCGGGCCAAGGTGCGCTGCGCGGGAGCTTGCTTTCAGTGAAGCGCCTGTGTAAGTGCCACCCGTTCCACCCGGGCGGCTACGATCCTCCGCCGCCTCCGCGGATCGGCCGCTCTTCGCCCCCGGAAGATCCAGCGCAACGCGTGGAAGGCAAACACCTTCCTTCCCACGACGCTCGACTTTCGCCCCGGAGCAGTGGCGCGGGCGATGAGGCTCGCTAGCTTCCACGCCTCACACGCTCGGAAAACGAGCGAGCCCGTCCGGAGGGATCACGGGGCCACGCGGCGGGCAACGACCAGTAGGGTTTGACGGCAAGGAGACTGCCGAAGGATTTCATGGAACGCGGCAAAATCGTTCAGTGGGTGCTCATCGGCGTCGCCGTCATCCTGTTCTGGCAGTTCGGCGGCGGGCTGTTCGGCGGGGGCAGCAAGGAAGTGCCGATGGCGCTTCCGATGCAGGACGCGCCGCGCGAAGAGGCCACGCGGGGCCCCGAGCAAACGTGCACCCTCGCGGGCCAGGGCTTCACGGCCGATGCGTCCACGCGCGGCGCGTCGCTCCGGCACGTTCGCCTCGAAGGCAACAAGTACACGACGACCGCGGGCGGCTCTTCGAAGATCGATCTCGTCACGACGGGCTGGGAGTCGACGAGCCCGCTGCGCACGGATCTCCGCCTGCCCGTCGAGGGCGCAACGCAGCCCGTCCCCTACAGCGATCTCGACTGGAAGCTCACGGCGCAAGACGAGAAATCGTGCACGTTCGTCTACGAAGACGCGGCGACGAAGCTCGTGAAGACGCTTCTAGCCACGGGCAAACCCTACGAGATCGAGACCACGATCGAGGTGAAGAACCTCGCCGCCGAGCCGCGCAAGCATCGCCTCGCGCTCGAGCAGACGGAGTGGCGCAAGAAGAGCGAGACCGAGGGCAGCCTGGGCCGCATCTCGGAGCACATGACCGAGGTCGTCGCCGCGACGGCGGAGAAGGTCGATCGCCAGCACCCCGACGGCTTCGAGCCGGGTGACTTCAAGGACAAGGAGTTCACCGCAGAGACCTGGCGCCGCACGCCGGGCGCCGCGAAGTGGGTGGCGGTGAGCAGCGTCTACTTCTCGAAGGTGGCGATCCCGCTCGATGGCCCTGCGCCGGCCGCCGAGACGCGTATCGTCGAGCTGTGGAACCAGCAGCGCTATAGCGCCGCCGATCGTTCGAAGGATCCCGACTACGGTCACGTGTACCGCGCGCGCCTCGCCTACCCCGAGGTCGAGCTCGCGCCGCAAGGAACGCAGACGTACAAGGTCCTGAGCTTCACGGGCCCGAAGGATCGCGACATCCTCGCGGCCGTCGGCCCCGGCATCACCGAGGTGATCGATCTCGGCACGTTCTCGCCGATCGCGAAGGTCCTCGTCGCGTACCTCAAGGTGCTGCACAAGGCCGTCGGGAGCTGGGGCTGGGCAATCGCGCTGCTCACGATCACCGTGCGCATGTTGCTCTTCCCGCTCAGCATCTCGCAGATCAAGAGCAGCGCGGCCATGCGACGGCTCAAGCCCGAGATGGACGAGCTCAACGCGCGTTACAAGGACGATCCTGCGCAGCGCGGGCTCGCGCTCCAGGAGCTGTGGCGCAAGCACGGCGTGACGAACCCGGTGCTCGGCTGCATCCCGGTGCTGCTCCAGATGCCCGTGTGGTTCGCGCTGTATCAGGCCCTGCAGACGGCGGTCGAACTCTACCACGTGCCCTTCCTGTCGGCCCGGATCATCCCGGACCTCTCGGACAAGGGCGCTTACTTCGTCATCCCCGCGATCCTCGGCGCGTCGAGCTTCTTCCAGCAGAAGCTCATGCCGCCGCAGGGCGACCCGATGCAGCAGAAGATGATGCAGTACATGCTGCCGGGCGTCTTCGTGGTGATGATGCTTTATCTGCCCGCGGGCCTCGGCGTGTACATGCTGACCAACACGTGGCTCGGCATCGCCCAGCAGGTCGGCGTGGAGCGCTACCTGAGTCGCAAGACCCAGGGCTCCGCCGGCATCGAGGTGCGCGAGAAGCCAGCGAAGTCTTCGGGCGACGAAACCAAGT
>JANMGF010000333.1:0-1862 GCA_031374535.1 Polyangium sp. (in: bacteria) | reverse complement strand
CGTCTCCGCAGCCGGCCAGCGCCACCGCGCTGATCACGATCGCGCCGATCCATGCTGGAACGTGTCGATATTGCACGACGCCTCCTTTCTGGTCAGTTCGTGACCTGGACCCAGCCGTTGACGTAGTCGTTGTCGCTGATGGCCGAGGGGTTTGCCCCAGCGCCGGTGGCGTTCGCCAAGCACAGGCCCACGAGCCACGTGCCGGCCCCGGGGACGACCGAACCCGCGGCCGAATAGCCCCGGCGCTCTGCGACGAAGCGGTGTTCGGCATAGTTGCCGGCCGCGAAGTTGATGAGGTTGCCGCCCGCCTGGGGTCGGTAACAGACGTCGACCAGGGCGGTCGAGGGGAGCGCTCCGGCGCCGAACCCGAGCGGCGCCACGGCCGTGGCCGTGAGCCTTTGGCCTGCCGTCGTCGTCACGGTGGCCGTGGGCCCGGCGAAGACCAGCGCGACGGCGCCCGCGATCGAGGGGACCGCACCGGCAAACGTGGCCGTCGTAACGATACCCGTGGGGCCTTGCAGGCCTTGCGCACCCTGGGCGCCGGTCGCGCCCGTGGCTCCCTGCGGACCCGCCGCGCCGGTCGCACCCGCGACGCCTTGGGCCCCCGTCGGGCCTTGCGGACCCATGAGCCCCTGCGGACCCATCGCGCCTACCGGACCCGAAAGGCCCATCACGCCTTGCGGACCCATCGCCCCCGTCGGTCCCACCGGTCCGATGGCCCCGGCCGCGCCCGCCGGTCCCACCGGGCCGATCTGCCCCTGGGGACCTTCCGGGCCCATGGGACCCACGAGGCCCGTCGGATCCCCGACCCATTGCCCATTCGCGTCGACCACGGGCGCGCCGCCGATGGAAATGCTCGTCGGCGTGATGTCGCCGATCACGTTCCCCGCGAGAATGGCATAAGGCACACTGTTGACGGGCACGCGCGGGGACATTTCGGCGTCCGCGCCGACCTGGATGCCCACGTACCGAACGCTTCCATCGAAGACGTCCTTCAGCGGCGACGTCTCGCCGAGCGTGGCGGAGAAGTATCCGTCCTCGAACGTGACGGCGATTTTCTCGCTCCAGATCGGCGTCGCATCGCCCTCCGCGCCGTAGACGTTGAAGGTGACGTCGAGCGGGCCGGAGACGGGCAAACCCTCGGCGTTGTACAGGCGCCCCTGGTGGGTGAGCGTCTGCGGGACATCCGCGGCGAGCGCGACCGCTGCAAACGTGAAAACGGCGGCTACAACGCCGCCCAAAAGACTCTTCCGAAAGAAAGTCCTACCCATGAAGCTCTCCTATCCTGAAGTTATGGTCCTGATCATCGACCAGACGCCGCTCAGGATTTCGCATTGGGCCCTATCCGGCCCCCCGCAGTCAATGAAAATCCATCGTGCGAGGGGGCACGATCTCATGGCGGCACCCGTTCATGAAGGGAACACGGCTCACCTGCCCCCGCGCAAACCATGAACGGGCGGGATCACCCATCGACGGCCCCCGCGCACGCTCCGATCACGCCCCCTCCGCTCCGATCCCAGCCCGCGCGGGCCGTGACCTCCCCCGGATCACCCCTTGTCTTTCCCCGGCCCGTTCGTGATACGCACGCGCTGGATGTGCGCCGCGCCCGCACCGACCCGTCGCCAGGCAGATCAAGGCTCGACCCCCAGCGATCACCACGTGAGCGCACCCGGTCGACACCGATTGCGTCAGGGCGAGCCTGGAAGGCGAAAGCGGTAGATGCTGTAAGGTTCGCCCGCCTGGAGCTTGTCGAGGGACGGCGGACGCGGCAGCGGGCGTGGGAGACGGGGCGCCGCCCCGGGCCCCGCGGGGGGGTGTGCGCCCCCCCCCCCCCCGCCCCGGGCCCGCCCAGGACCCCCAAC
>JANMGF010000291.1:0-3564 GCA_031374535.1 Polyangium sp. (in: bacteria) | reverse complement strand
GGTCTCCGGCTGGTTGTTGAGGAGCTGGTCGCAGCTCAGGTTGGTGCCCGGCGTGTTCGCGCCCATGTTGTACGCGCACTTGTCACCGGCCCACCACTCGGGGTTGTAGTCCGGGGCGACCGAGAGCGGGTCGCACTTGTGGTTCCAGTAGCACTCGTCGTTGCCCGAGCCCGAGTTCGAGTCCCAGAAGCAATCCGAGACGCATTCCGCGCCGCTTCCGCCGGGGATGCTGACGCCGAGGCCGGTCTCGCTGTTGTCACACGGGCCGAGGCACTCCGGGTCCTGCCAGTCGATCAGGCCGTCGCCGTCGTCGTCCATCGTGTTGCCGCACTGATAGACCTGGTTGACGCACGCCGCCTGGACGAACCCGCCGTCGGGGCCCGACCAGCCGTCGGGGCCGCCATCCGCGACGCCGCCGCTTCCGCCGGTCGCCGCGCCGCCGTTGCCGCCGTTGCCGCCGCCGTTGCCGCCGTTGCCGCCGTTGCCGCCGTTGCCGCCGTTGCCGCCGCTGGCGCCGGAGCCGCTCGCACCGGACCCGGTGGTATTTCCTCCCTGGGTATCGTCACTGCAACCCACGGCAATGAGGGATGCGAGGAGGGGGCTCGCGAGGAGCAGAACCATTGCGCTTTTAGGGAAGGACGGCATGAAGGACTCCTTGGCTGAAGCTCCCGGCCCCGGGCTCGAGAACTCCCGGGCCGTATCCAGGGGCGGACAACGTGGGCAGGAGAGTGCACGATACGCGCCAGGGGCGCAAGACGTGTGAGGCGCCCCAAAGTGGCTGTTTTCGCGGACGGAACGCGATTTGTGGTGCGGGTGGTGGTTGCCCGAGAGACCAGGGGAAGTCGTCAGATGTCGCTTCCGGGGTACGTCACCTCTGCCAGAAAGCCAGCAGTGGCGTCGCGGCGAGCAGGACCAGGGCGAGGCTCCCGGCGTCGAACGGGGAAAGCGAACCCCAGCGCTCGCGGGCGAGGACGTCGCGGCGCTCGCCGGCGAGGATCTCGTGCTCCGCGGGGAGCGCGTCGCCTCGATAGGGGCCCTGGGAGGCCACCTGCGATTCGCTGGACAGGACGATCACCGGGCCTGGAGGAACCGATTCTCGGAGCCCCACGTGCAGGGGCGCGGAGGCGTCGCCGAGGACGAGCCAGCCGTCCTCGCCGAGGACGCCGGCGGGGGCTGTGGCAATACGCGCGAGCCTGCGCCGGGCGCGAAAGCGGCGTATCTCGAGGAGGATCGCGACCACGAATCCCATTGCGGCGGCGGCGAACCAACCGCGGGGCGGGCTGCTGGTCGCGTCGATGACGTCGCGCATGTACAGATTCTTCGCGGCGAGGGTCGAGCGATCGAGCGCGTAACGAACCGGGCCGTCAAGGATGAGCAACCCGCGCGCGGCGTCCTCGCGAACGACGTACGTAGCGTATTCGGCGACATCGAGGCGCTCGGGATCACAACTCCACCACATCGTACTGCCGCCGGCCACCGGCGGATGGGTCAAGCGGGGGGCTTCGTCCGTCAGGGAGAAGAGACCGGCCCGGCTCACCATGAGCGAGCAATCACGGCGAAAGTCCGGGCAGTATCGTCGCACATAGAGGCCCTGGGGCAGGGGGACTTCGTAGACCCGCGTGAAGAAATACCCAGGCCCCCAGGGGGGGATCGACGACCGAACGGACAACCTATTTTCGACTTTGATGATTCGTGAAGGCTCACCCTCGCCGGGCGGCGAAGTGCCGAGAATGGGGAGGGATGAGAGATACCGAGCAGGGTCGGACCCGCGGAGCAAACGCGGCGTGGTCCAGGCCAGGAGGGCAAAAAGGCCCGCGAGGGCGGCGAGGCTCGCGAGGCGAAGGACAGGGGCGAGGATTTGCGCGCGTCTGGCGAGGAATCGGGCGAGGACGAAGGCGACGATGCCGCCGATCGCGAGGACGGGGAGGGTGAAGAGGGCATGAAAAAAGGATGCGTGGTCCAGGTCGCTGGAGAACAAGGGGCCGCAGACCGACTCCACGAGTTTCGAGTCCAGCCCTGCGCTCACGGCGGCGAAGAGGCACCAGCCGAGGAGGGGGGCATGAAGCGCGAGTCCGAGGGCAAGGGGCAGAGGGGAGGAAGGGCGCTTCGTAATGGCGAGGGCAGCGCAGAGGACGGCGAGGGCGAGGAGGAGGGGGAGGGCGGCGTCGTGCTCCGGGGCGGAGAATGCAACCGAGGCCGCGCCGCTGGCCCCGACGAGCGCGCCAAGGACGGCGCTGCGGGAACGCGAGGGGAGAGCGGGCTCGACCATGGGGGGTCATGATGGCAGATTCCGGGGGCTGCCGCTTGCCGCTTGCCGCTTCGAGCGGCTCAGCCCGTCTCTGTCCCCGTCGCCGGCTCCGGTGCGTCCGCGTTTTGCTTTTTGATTCGCCGCGAGTTCAGCGCGGGCGCGCGTTCTTCCCAGTCCTCCTCGTGGAAGTAATGGGCGACCACCTGGAGGCGGCCGTGGTCGCGGGCGAGTAAGGTCGCCAGGCGGTTTCGGATCTCCACGGTGGGCGTGGGACCGGTCGGCGGCTTTGGCGGCGAATCCGAGGGACGGAGCGTCGCGACGAGCCAGGAGCCGACCTCCGCGGCCTCGTCGATGAGCGCGGTCGTGAGCGGGTGTTTTCCGCTGATCGATGCGGCATGTTTGCGGAAAAGGGCGGCGAGGGAGACGCAATCCTCGGCGCGGTCCCTGACCCCGCGGCCGGCGACGATGGCAAAGACCTCGGCCTGGGGGACGAGCCCATTGGCCGCGAGGCCCTTGGCCACGGAGAGGAGCTTTTCGCGCAGGTCCCGCGCAAGGGAGAGCTTCGCCTGGATCTGCGACTCGCTGGGCGCTTGTTGCTCGGCGGCGAGGGCCGCGTACTTGGCGGCGAGGGCCAGCTCGGGAAGGGCGAGCAGAGAATCGAGAACGATGTGGGGCAAGTGGGCAGGAATCTCGGCCTGATGGTCGTGGACGACGCGCATGCCGGTCGTGATGTTCACGATCGCGAGATCCACGTCGAGGCGATAGGGGAGGACATCCGCGGGCGACAACACTTGCGCCGCGGGGAGGTGCTTTTCGTAGGCTTTCTGGAGATCAGGGTTGGCCATGGGGGGAGCTCCGGTTGAATTTTGACGGTGGGGTGTGGGGGACTGTACACCTGTGTTGGTTTTTTGGATAGGGGTACGGTGGGGGGAAGGCACGGTGTGAACGGCTCTTGAGGAGCAGGACGGGGGCGGGTGGGGGGAGTGAAAGGTGTTTCACAAAGGGGGACTATCGAGGGGAGGGGAAGTGAAAGATGTTTCACACAAGGGGACGATGGAGGGAGCGGGAGGAGTGAAGGTGGTTTGACGGGGGGACGGTGAAGGGAGGGGGGAGTGAAAGATGTTTCACAGCCAGCTCCCATCGATCTGCGCCATCTTCACCGAAGCCCGCCTAGCCGCAACACCGATGGGAAACACCCTGCGCTTCGGAGGCACCATGGAAATCGCGGGACTGAACGAGGACATCAATCCGGTGCGTGTTCGAGGCATCATCAAATCGGCGCCGCAATATTATCCGGAATTTTCCGCGAAGGATTT
>JANMGF010000284.1:0-2913 GCA_031374535.1 Polyangium sp. (in: bacteria) | reverse complement strand
GGCGAGGACGGAGCCGTCGCTCTGTACGGCGAGGCTATGGTTGCCGCCCGCGGAGATGAGGCTCGCGGTATCCTGCACCGACCCCACGGAGGGAGCGAGCGCACGCGGCCGGAACGCGTGGACATCAGGGACCATGCACGTGGCGACACCCCGCAGCGCGCGTCCTTCCAGGAGGCCACCTCCTCCGCGACGGGGAAGGACCCGGAAGCCTGGAGGGACACAGGCTCCGACCACGCGGAACCGTCGTCCTTCGCGAAGGAGGCGGCCTGCGCCAAGGCGGAGAGCGCGTCCCGGCAGAAGGCCCGTTTCTCCACGCGGGGGGAGGCTCTGGCCTTGCCAGGAGGCACACCACGCGCGGAAGGGGAGGTGACGTCTTTCCCGAGGGGCCACGGCTCCGGATTGTGGAAGCGCGAAATCTGGCGAGGGATGCGTGTTGCGACGGCGCGCTTCGCGGGGTTTTACCGCCCCCGCCGCAAGATCCGCCCGATCTTTTTCCCCAGCGCATCGGGGCTTGTCGGGGCGCTGGCGACGTCGGCCGCGCCCGCCGAGACGAGCCGCGTCATACGCTCCGGCGTGAGCGACGAGGCACAAACGAGGACCCGCGTGCCAGGGGCACCGCGCGTGATCGCGGCGATCTGCGCGGCCGCGCCGTCCACGTCAGCGCCCGCGTCCACCAGCACCACGCTGCGATTGTCGATTTCATCGAGGGAGGCGAGCGGCACGAGATAGATGCCCTGCGACGCGAGGCCCGTCACGCACGAGGGATCGACGCCCGCCGCGCCCGGGAGCCTGATCCACCCGACCTCGCGGAGCCCGTGGCCCGGATCGGTCGAATCCATGCCGAGCGCGTTTTTCCCTTCCCATTGTGGCGCGCGCGCCACGCGGCCCCCGAGCGGCTCGTTGCCCTTGCGCGTCACGAGCTGCGTCGCGAGGGATTGGGGATCGAGCGCGTCCTCGATACGTTGCTTCACCACCGCGGCGCTCGCTGGCCTGCGCTCCGGCTGCTTCGCGAGCAACTCGAGGCGCAACTTCTCGAGCACCGGCGGGACGGGCTCCGAGCCGGCAGGGCGCGCCAGCGGCGGCGGCGGCAAGAAGAGATGAGCCGAGATCACCTCGATGGAGTTTTTCCCGAGAAACGGCGGCCTTCCTTGCAGCATCGCCGTGAGCACGCACCCGATGGCATAGATGTCCGTGGCCGGCCCTACCGCGAGGGAATGGCATTGCTCGGGGCTCATGTATTCGGGCGTGCCGCCGACGGCCTCGGGTTTCGTCAGCGTCGGGCCCCCGTCGTCCTCCTTGGGCACGTCCACGTGCGCGAGACCAAAATCGAGGATCTTCACCGTGCGTTTGCCCGCGACGTCCGTCAAAAAGACGTTTTCCGGCTTCAGATCCCGGTGCACGATGCCGCGGGCCTGCGCCGCCTCGAAGGCGTCGAGGATCTGCCCCATGATGTCCCGCACCTCGACGAGCAGCGGCGCCTTGTCCCGCTCGCGGAGCCAGGCGTGCAGCGTCGTGCCTTCGAGGTGCTCCATCACCAGGTAGGGCAGGCCGTGGTCGTCGCCGAAATCGATCACGCGCACGACATTCGGGTGGTTGAGGAGCGTGGCGGCGCGGGCTTCGCGGTAAAACCTTCGCACGTAATCGTGAACCATCGCGATGCGACGGTGGAGCAACTTCACCGCGACCGGCATTCGTAAGGTCACGTGTTCGCCCCGGTACACCTCGCCCATACCCCCGGAGCCGATACACGCGTCGAGGCGGTATTTGCCCCCGAGCACGCGCCCGACGTACGTGCCCACCCGTTCTTCGGGGTCCTCGGGCTCGGCCGTGGTTCGTTGTGAATCCCGCTCGGCGCCCACCCGCGTTTCGTGGTGGGATTCGAGCGCGTCCACCCCGTCGCTCCCGGGCGGGCGAACGCTGATGCGCGGGAGAGGCGGGGCGCTCTCCGGGGAATAATGCGTGGGCAATCCCGCGTCGGCTTCCATCTCCGGCCTGGGGGGCTTGAAGCTGATTCGCGGGGGCGCCGAGGGTGAAGGATCGTCGTCGCGCTCGTGGGTCATTTCAATGGTCCTGGAGGCGGAACCCGAGGGATCCGGTCACCGTGGCCGCGGCCTGCCAGCGGACGCTCTCCGCGCGCCCGACCCAGCCGGAGAGGGCAAGGAAGACGGACCCGCCCGCCTCGACGCCGGCCGCGAGGCCATAAGGGAGGATCACGTCCGCGGATTCCCCCACGGTGGCGAGGAGGTGTACGTCGGCGGCGACATAAGCACGAAGCCAATCATAAGCGTCGTAGGTCCCGCCGAAGAGCACGTAGGGCTGTAACCCAGGGATCCGCGCGACGGGCTGCTCGAGGACGAAACGAACGCCGGCATTGAGGAGCCACGTCGTGCGGCCCTTGGCCCCGCCCGCGGCGCCGCCCACGTCGAGCATCACGGTTCGCTGGTTCTCGAGGGGCAAGCCCACCCGGAAGATCGGCGCGATCTCGAGCTCGGACGCCCCGCGCTGCACGACACGATACCGCGCGCCGAGCCAGGCCATGTCCTCGGTGGGCACGCTCCCCGGCACCTGGGCGGCATCCGCGCGCTCGAAGGGCGTCGTCACGAGGAAGGCGTCGAGGCCGAGGGGGCCGAAGGAGCCGCTGACCCGGCCGCTGGCCTGGAAGACCGGGCCGTTCGAGGTGCTGCCGGCGCTCACGCCGCGACCCACGGCCGTGGGCGCCGTCGGGCTCGACCAGGGCACGGCCGTGACACCCGCCGGCCGGAAGGGCGGAAGCGTCATGCCGATCGGGCGCATCACGGGGCGGCGGGGCGGGGGAGGGGTCGGTTTTTCTGCGACCCGGAGCGACGTCGTGCCGAGGACCTTGCCGCGCCCGTCGAGCAGGTCGAGCTGTGCGTCGCCGCTCAGGTCGCCGAC
>JANMGF010000251.1:0-3454 GCA_031374535.1 Polyangium sp. (in: bacteria) | reverse complement strand
GGCGACGTGATCGCCGCCGCGGGAGGCACCGTCGCGCGGATCGACCTCGGCACGGGCCGAGCGAGCGCCTTGCTCGACTTCGCCACCGAGGAGGACACGTGCGCCCCGCTCCGCGTGAAGGACGGCGCATTGCTCGTCTGCGAGTCCGACGGCCGCGCGACCGTGCTCGACCTCGCGAACGGCGGCCGTATCGAACGCACGTTCGAGCTCGAAGACGCCCCCCGCTGGGATCGGTTCGTCGTCGCGGACGACGAGGCCCTCGGTTACCTCGGCGCGTGTGAAGGCCCCGCGCCCGGCTCGCCCGCGGACGTCGTCGCCTCGGCCTCCCCCACGAATGCCTCGAACCAGCGCAGCCCCGTCTTCTGCGTACGCAAGGGCCCCGGCACCTGGGTCGAACACCGGCTCGCGCCCGCCGACGCGAGTGACGTCGTCGCCTGGATCCCCCGCGCCGACGGCGGCGCCGTGGCCCTCGTGGCCATGCCGGGCACCTTCGTCCACGGCGCGCCCCGCGTCACCGTGCGTGGCTCGCTCCGCGTCGTGCGTGTGGCCCGCAACGAGCCTCCGCTCGACATCACCACCTACAGCTCCGAATCCCCCACGCTGCTCACGCGCCCGCTCCACGTCACGCCCGACGGCACGATCGAGGGCTGGTTGCCCTCGGCGCACAGCCCTTCGAGCCTCGCGGCCGTGACGATCGATCCCGAGGGCCACGCGCGGCAGCACCCCGTCCCCACGCAGACGACCACCCTCACGACCTCCGGCCGCTTCGGGCTCGCGCGGACCGAAAAAGATCGCCTTTACGAGACCACGGATCACGGCCGCTCCTTCCGCCCCGTCGCCCCCCCGCCGGGCGGCGGATCGGCCGAGCCCATGGCTTGCAGCGAGGTCGGCTGCCAGGTCGGCTCGTTCGTGCGGATCGGCTGGGGCGACGTGGCCTCCGCGCCCCCCGAGGACACCTCCCCGCCCAAACCGGGCCCCGAATACACGCGCCCCATCCCGAATCCCCCGCTCGTCCGCCTCACCTGCCGTTTCACCGGTCCGGGCGAAGGCAAACGAATGCCCGAGTCCTTTGGCCTCGGATACACCCAAACCCCCCTTCCCCGCATGGCCCCCGGCCGCATTGGCTTCACCGGCGGCCTCTTCATGCCCTGGAATGGCCCGCAGGCCATCGGCACGGGGGACGCCGAGGTCGCCTTCGTCCCCTTGCTCGACCTCGCGGCCCCCATCACCCGCGCCACGATTCCCCTCTCGCGCCTCGGCCCCGTGCTTTTCCACCTGTACGAGATTCGCCTCGGCTACGTGCTCGACGGCACGAAAGTGCGCGCCGTGGCCACGTCGGGGATCGGGCGTTGCGCCGCCCCCCTGGTCGACGACGCGGGCCTCACGCTCCCGATCGGCGGGTGCGTCGAGGATCCGACCGTGGGCGTCATGCTCGGCACCCGCGCCTTGCTCCTGCACACGGGTTTCTCGCGCCAGGAGGTCTCCGCCGTGGACCTGCCGCGCCTCGAAGCCGCAGGCGGGAAAGCGACTGCCCCCGGGCCCGGCCGCGCCGCCGCTTCGGGTGTTCGCCGGGAGCTCACCTCGCTCCTCCGCGCCGACAGCGAAAACCGCTTCACCTTTGGCGCCGGCCTCCGCCAGGGAGCCCCCGTCGCCGTCGCCCTCGACGCGGGCGGCGAGGCCGTGCTCGTCCCCCTCGACCCGACCCATGGCACCTTCGGCGCCGAGACCCGCCTCGCCTCCCTCACCGAGCTTGCCCCCGCGTCGGACCCACGTTGCGCCCCCCAGCCCGACGACGCCCGCGTGGTCCTGCCTTTCGACACGGAGATCGGCCTCGCCCCGGGCTCCCTCCTCGGGATCACGGCCAGCGGCACCGCGGGCCTCGCCGTGCTCCGCTGGTCGCCCGCCCGCGCCTGCCTCGAGGCCGTGGAGATCACGGTCCGGGACGAGCGCCACGAGCCGGATGTCGGCTACTACGACCCCCCGGGCACGGTCCGCAAGCTCATCACCCGCTTCGACGGCAAGGGCCCCGGCAAGGGCACCCTCGTGGTCCTCGGCCTCGGCACCGAGCTCCGGCAGCCCCTCACCTGCGACGGCCTCGTCCGATGACCCGAAACCACCGCACCTTCCCCCGGGCCACCCTCGTCGCCCTCGCCACCCTCACCACGGCCTGCGCCGTGCCCTCCACGCCCCGCGAGACCTCTCGCCCGTCCCCCGTACGCCCGAGGCCCGCCCCCGCGCCCGAGGCCCTGCTCGGCCCGGCCCGTTACGTGCTCACCGAAGGCGTCGGCGTCTCCTTCGACGAAGCCGGCCGCGCCTCCGCCTTGCCCCGCCGCGAGCCGGCCCTCGCCTCCGGCACCCGTTTCCTGCTCGACGGTGGCCTCGTCCTCGCCGAAGCCCGCGGCCCCGAGCCCCTCTTCGGGTTTCGTTCCTTGCCCGCCCGTCTCGGCGGCGGCTACGTGTTCTGGTCCGACGCGCGCACGTACCGCGCCGACACCTTCCTCGGCGAGCTGCGCCCCCTCGCCCCGATCGCGGCCGAAGGCGGCGCCCGCCCCTGGTTCGACACCCTCGTCCTGCGCACCGACCTCGGCCTGATCGAGGTCGACCCCCGCGCCCCCACGCCCACCTTCCGCCGCGCCGATCTCGCCCGTTTCGCCGAGGTCCTTTCGCTCGACGGGAAACAAGGCATCCGCCTCGACGCCTTGGGCCGCGCCGAGATCACCGTGGACAGCGGCAAGACCTTCCGCGACCTCACCGCCGAGCGAGGGATCCGCGTCTACGGCTTCGGGGAGGACGAGACAGGTCGACTCCAGCTCCACACGGGTTCAGGCCGTCAGCCCACCCTCGCGCTCGACCCCGAGAAGGGTGTCGCTCCTGTCGCCGCAGACACGCCGACCGAGCTCGGATGGGGGACGACCCTCCCCCTCGCGGAAGACACGAGACCCCCGAGCCGCAGCCTCGCCCCGCCCGAGCTCGCGAGCGCCGTCTTCGCAGGGACACGTCTTCCTGGGGGCCGGGCCTTGGTCACCAAGGAGCAATCCGTGCGCGTCCTCGGCCTCGCCACAGGTCAACCTCTCGACGACGCGACCCTCACCAACGTCGCAGAGACGTTCACCCGGTGTCAGGCCCTGACGCGAGGGACCGACGTCCTCCTCGCTTGTACCCACCCCTATGGAGCGCACATCCTCACGCTCCAGGGCGACCCCTCGGCCCCCCGACTCGAAGCGACCTTCCCCGAGACGGGAACCTTCGTCGCGGGTCTGGGCCAACGGTTCGCCTTCACAGGTCGATGTGGCTCGCAGGTCCCTACGGCCACGGACTTCCGAGGCGCGCCCCCCATGAACGAGACACAACCAAGTCTCTTCGGGCCCACCCCCGCCTCCCCCGACCCCCCCCCCCCCGGGCCCCCCCCGCCCAGCCCCACAACCCCCCCCGAGGCGGAGGGGTTTGGGAGGGG
>JANMGF010000165.1:0-1893 GCA_031374535.1 Polyangium sp. (in: bacteria) | reverse complement strand
GCCCACGAGCGCCTTGCCGCTGTACGTGATCTCCCCGGGAACGCCGAGCAGGCGTGAGACCTCGGGCGCGGCCTCGATCGCCTCGCGCGTCGGGTGCCCGTAGCCGCGCCCGATCACGCCGTGATCGATCTCGAAGCGCGGCGGCGGCAGCGTTCGCCTTTGCACGCGTGATCCCGCGTGACGCGCGAGCTTTCGCGCCGTGGCCTCGATCAGGTAGCGGAACGTGACGCGGTTCGAGGCCACGCGCTCGGTGATCCGCGCCGCGATCACCGTCGTCGGCCAGCCGAGCAGCATGATCCCGAGCGAAAGCGCGCACGCCGTGCCGCCGCTCCCCGCGGGGAGCACGATGAGATCCGGCCGCGGCATCTCGCCCCGCTCGACCTGATCGGCGAGCTCGAAGGCGGCCCCGACGTACCCGAGGTTCGCCATCGGCCCCGACGCGCCGGGCGGGACGAAATAAGCGTTTTTCGCCCGCGAAAGCTCCATCGCCGTGAGGATGGCCGTGCGGGCGTAGCTGCCGCCGTGGATCAAGCGCCCGCCGGCCGATGCTTGGACCAGCAAGGAACGGCGCGCGAACGAGGTCACGGGCTGGTCGAAGAGCACGCTCGTCACGTCGAAGCCGAGCGCGCGGCCGAACAGGATCGTCGCCGTCACCTGCGTCGACGCGAGGCCCCCCACGGTCACGATCTCGCGCGCCCCGCGCCTCTTTGCGTCGGCGAAGATGTGCTCGAAGCGCCGGACCTTGTTGCCTCCGTAGAGCGGCGAGATCAGGTCGTCCCGCTTCATCCACACGTCGCCGCGGCCGAGGTACGCCGCGATCGCCGTGCAGCGCTCGACCGGCGTGGGTCCGGCCGCGAGCGGCAGCCATGGCACGTGGCCGGCGAGCGCGGGGTACTCGACGAACAGGCGTGGCTCGCTCATCGCGGCTTCGAGTAGAGCACTCTCGCCGCGGCTTCGCCAGGACGCCGGTCGTGGTATACGCTGCCCCGACGGCGCGTCGATCGCGCCCTTTTCGCCCAGGAGATCCGCCCATGGCTCGCGTGCACAACTTCAACGCTGGACCCGCCGCGCTCCCCCTCGCCGCGCTCGAGCGCGCCCAGCGTGAGCTCCTCGATTTCGAGGGCACGGGCATGTCGATCATCGAGCACAGCCACCGCGGCAAGGCCTTCGAGGGCGTGCACGGCGAGGCCCTCGCGCTCCTCCGCGAGCTCTACGCGATCCCTGACGACTACGACGTGCTTTTCCTCCAGGGCGGAGCGAGCCACCAGTTCGCCATGGTGCCGATGAACCTCTTGCCGACCGGCAAGAGCGCCGATTACGTCCTGACGGGCGGCTGGTCCGAGAAGGCATTCGAGGAGGCGGGGCGCGTCGGCACCGTGCGCGTGGCTGCGACGACGGCCGAGGGCAAGCGGTACGTGCGTATCCCGCGGCAGGACGAGCTCTCGCTCGATCCGAACGCGGCCTACGTGCACATCACCACGAACAACACGCTCTTCGGGACGCAGTGGCACCACGATCCCGAGACGAACGGCGTCCCCCTCGTCGCGGACATGTCGAGCGATTTCCTGTGGCGCCCCCACGACATCCGTCGGTACGCGATGATCTACGCCGGCGCCCAGAAAAACATCGGCCCCTCGGGCGTCACGGTCGTCATCCTCCGCAAGGATCTCGTCGAGAGCGGCCGCAAGGACATCCCCAAGATATTTCAATATCGTACGTTCTCCGAGAACAACTCGCTCTACAACACGCCCCCGACCTTCGCGATTTACCTCGTGCGTAACGTCCTCGCGGTCACGAAAGAGCTCGGAGGCCTCGCCGAGATCGAGCGTCGAAACCGGGCCAAGGCTGCGCTGCTTTACGGCGCGCTCGACGAGCTCTCGGGCTTCTACAAGG
>JANMGF010000136.1:0-1035 GCA_031374535.1 Polyangium sp. (in: bacteria) | reverse complement strand
CAGCGCTTCGAGGCTCGCCGCGTCCCGCACCGTGCAGGATTTGGCGTCCTCGCATGCCTTCGCCGCCTCCTCCCCGCAGGGCCGGCAGTTGAACGCGTCGAGATGTTCCTTGGAGGTCAAAGGACATGCCGACAGGTCCTCGCAGGCCTCCGTCGTGCAGGCGGGCAGCTCTGCGACGGCCGGCGTCTTCGGCGCCTCGCTCGTCGTACCCGCGCTGCCGCTGCTCCCGCATGCCGCGGCGAGCCCGGCGAGGGCCAAGGCTACGACGAACCACGCACCCACCTGCCCGAACGCTCGTTTTCCGCCGCGCCGCATCGCTCGTGATGCTATCGCAGAGCCCCGCCCGAAGGGAAGGCTCGGCTCACGCTTGTCGCCCGGCCGCGTTCGTTTTATGCGCCCTCCCGTGGACCTGGAACTACAAGGCACCGTCGTCTTCGTGACCGGCGCCTCGGGCGGCATCGGCAACGAGATATGCCGCGCATTCCTCGAGGAGGGCGCCTCCGTCGCGGCCTTCTCGCGCCGCGGCATGCCCGAGGGTGATCCGGCGCGGTCCCTCTCGCTCGTGGGCGACGTCCGTGATCCCGACGCCGTGGACCAGGCCATGCGCGCCGCCGAGGAGCGGTTCGGCCGCGTGGACGCTTGCGTCGCTTGCGCCGGCATCTGGCCCCCCGACATGGTGCCCCTCCACGCGATGGAGCCTGCCCGCGCCCGCGATGTGGTCGAGACAAACCTCCTCGGCTCGATGTGGACCGCGCGCGCCTTCCTCGCGTCCCTCGCGCGCGAGGGCCCTCGCGCGGACGAGCGCGGCGCGAGCCTCGTCTTCGTCGGATCCACGGCCGGCCGCTTCGGCGAGCGCGGGCACAGCGAGTATGCGGCCAGCAAGGCCGGGCTCCGGGGCCTCGTGCTTTCGCTCAAGAACGAGATCGTGACGCTCGACCCGCGCGGCCGCGTGAACCTCATCGAGCCCGGCTGGACCGTGACCCCGATGGTCGAAGCGTGCCTCGCCCAGCACGGCGAGCTCGAATCCACGCTACG
>JANMGF010000125.1:0-3095 GCA_031374535.1 Polyangium sp. (in: bacteria) | reverse complement strand
TCATGAAATCCGCCGCGACACACTCCACGCCCGGGAGCTTTCGCTGGTTGACCTCCTCGGCCATCGCGCGGGAGAGCGTGATCCCCACGGCCCGGTCGACCTTGCGCGCTGTCACGAGGTACTCGACACACGCGCCCCAGCCGCAGCCGATATCGAGGATACTCTTGCCCGGGCCGGCGTTCGCGTATTCGCTCAGGATGCGGAGCTTGTTCAGCTGCGCGGCTTCGAGCGATTGATCCGGCGACTCGAAGACGGCGCACGTGTAATTCATGCGTTCGTCGAGCCAGAGACGGAAAAACTCGTTGGAGACGTCGTAGCTGACCTCGACGTCCGCTTGGCTGGATCCCATCAGAGAGCTCCTCTGCTTTCGGTGTCGCGGGGGGCCTGCGCGCGGGGGTTCGGCGGCGGAGCTCGGTCGATCGTCTCCTCCGCCGCCTCGTCCCGCTCTCCCGCGAGCTCGAGTTGCCCGTTCTCGAGCCTTTGTTTCGTCTCGCGGCGGCGCACCTTGCCGCTCGAGGTCTTCGGCAGGCTGCCACGTTTGATGAGCACGACGTCGGCGAGCTGCACGCCGAGCTCGGCCCGCACCGCCTGCGTGATCGCCTCGACGAGCGCTTGTTTTGCCTCGCCCGTGCGTCGCGACTCGGCCACGAGCACCGCCTCCTCCGCGCCCGCGCCGCCCCGCCGCGCGAAGGCCACGCATTGCCCGTCGCGGATGCCGTCCACCGTACACGCGACCCGCTCGATGTCCTGCGGGTAATGGTTTTTCCCGTTCAGGATGATGAGGTCTTTCGTGCGACCGCAAATATAGAGGTTGCCCTCGGCGCGATACCCGAGATCCCCCGTGTGCAAGAAGCCGCCGCCGAAGGACTCCGCGGTCGATTCGGGGTCGCCGAAATAGCCCGAGGTCACGCTCGGGCCCCGCAGCCAGATCTCGCCGACCTTTCGATCGGGGAGAGGCGCGCCGTCCGCGCCGACAATCATGAGCTCGTGGCCGGGGAAGGGGCGCCCGCAGGAGACGAGCTCGAGCGTGGGGGCCTCGTCTTTGGCCGGTTCGGCGTGGCCGCCCTTCATCGCGGCGAGGTCGATACGATCGGTCGCGAGGGGCTTGCCGAGGTCGTGGAAGGTCACGGCGAGCGTCGCTTCCGCCATGCCGTAACAAGGAAGGATGCTGCCTTCGGAGAGCCCGTTTTTCGCGAAACGCGCGAGGAAAGCGCGGAGTACGTCGGGCTGGATCGGCTCGGCGCCGCAGCCGAGCGCGCGCAGGCAGGAGAGGTCCCAGGTCTGTGCCTGGTTCTCCGTCACGGCGCGCGTCGCGAGGGCGAAGGCGAAGTTCGGCGCGAAGGTGATCGTGCCGCGGAAACGATGGATGGAGTCGAGCCAGAGCGAAGGCCGGCGGATGAAGGACATCGTCGGCAGGAACATGACCTGCACGAGCGCGTACACCGGGGCGACCACGAAGCCGATGAGGCCCATGTCGTGGTAGAGCGGCAGCCACGAAACGCCGCGATCCTCGGGCGTCGAGCGCAGCCCGTCGAACATGATCGCGTGGCTGTTCACGCTTAGGTTTTCGTGCGTGACCATCACGCCCTTGGGACGCGAGGTCGAGCCCGAGGTGAACTGGAGGAACGCGAGATCCTCGCCCCGCACGTCGGGAAGCGTGGCGTCACGCGAGCCTGGATCGATGGCCGAGAGCTCTCGTTCGAGCACGAGGCGCGTCGCGGCGCTGCGCGTGCCGAGCATGTGATCCTGGATGAGCGGGCGGAGCGTGTCGTTCGTGACGACCACCCGCGCGCCCGAGGCCGAGAGCACGTGCCGCACGGTGTCACCGTAGGCTTCGAGCTTCGCGAGGGTCGCCGGCGGGTACATGGGCACGGCGACGAGGCCCGCCGTGAGCGCACCGACGAAGGACAGGACGAACTCGTCCGGCTCGGGCAGGATCAACGCGACGCGGTCGCCCTTTGCGAGGCCGAGGGCCCGGAGCGCGCGGGCGCGGCGGCTCGCCTCGGCCCAGAGCTCGGGATACGTGACGCGGCGCTCCTGACCGTTCGTGCGCACGAAGGTGACCGCACGGTCGCCATGAACCGTGTTGTCGCGAAGGACATCGATGAACGTGCGCATGGCCCTCGAAGAACGTCCTGGTCACCCCGGATCCAGAGCACCGGGGAAAGATGAGACGCAGGCATAAGCGAATCCCGGACCAAATCAACCAGAAACGATAAGTCCTGGAAAGGACGCCGAATTTCGGTGCGGATTTTGGAGGGTGTGTCCGAATTTCGACAGGTGCAGCGCGTCAGGGAAAGGTGCTTCGCGTGTGCCGGATCACGGGTCTCGGGTCAGAAGGCTCACGGCGACCAGACGAACGTGCCTGGCTGGCCCTCGGCGCCGTCCGGCACCTTGGCCCCCGGATCGAAGCGACACGTCATCGGACGGTGCTCGATCGCGAGGCTCGGCTGCTGCGTCGACGGACCTCGACCGGCCGGCGGGGGCGGCTCGGGCTTCGGGGGCGCGGGGCGGAAGACCCAGCCTTGCGAGAGGTTGCCGCTGAGAACCGCGGCGGTGAACGTCGTGCGGCCGAGGCTGAATGCCTCCCATGCGGCCACGCAAGGCGATTCCTTGGTCCCATGAAGGACGAGGCCGGCCGTGAGCAGGGTGATGGGCTCGTTCAGCGGCGGTTTGCGAGCGGGGGTTTGGGGGCGGAGCTCCGCTTGCCGGAGAGGAGCCCCCAAGCGTAGATCGACGGATTCACGCACGAGGACGGCGTGACGGCGACCGGGGTACATCGCCTCGCGGCCGACGAAGGCGTGCGCGGCGAAGCGGGGCGTCGTGCGGCGCTCCTCGGGTTTGCAGGCGCGAGGAAGGTCGGGCAAGTCGAGTGGTGTCGGTACGGGGATGGCCTGTCCGAAGGTGCCGTCGCCGTGGAAGGGATGGAACGACGCGGCGGCGAACCCTGCGCGGGGCTCGCTGAAGGTGACCATCTCGCCGAGCCGCGTGGGGCCGATGTAGCTCCAGTCGCTCCGCGAAAGTCGTTCGCCGTCGTCGGTCGTGCCGGGCGCGAGCGACATGCCCGTCACCTTCCAGGCGCCGTCGTCGCCCTG
>JANMGF010000048.1:0-5130 GCA_031374535.1 Polyangium sp. (in: bacteria) | reverse complement strand
CACGGTTTGTCGAGGGAAAGTTGTTTTGCCGGACAACGGACCCGACCCACCATGCCCTCCGATCTTCTTGCCACGTTTGTCCGCGTCTTGGAAGGGGTTTGTCGACCCGCCCTGACGCGCCCGTCCTTCAGCAACATGCTCGTCTTGGTCGTGGGGTGGATCGTCACCCAGGCCCCGCTGCGCGCCGTCACCGAAGTCCTGGTCGCCACTGGCGTCGCGGGGCGCCGGCACCACGAAGCGTTCCATCGCTTCTTTTCGCGCGGCACGTGGAGCCCCGATGAGATCGGCTACTTCCTCCTACGCAGGCTCGAGACGCTGATCGGCCAAAGGCCGCTGCGCGTGATCATCGACGATACGCTGGCGCCAAAGAAGGGGCCCCATGTCTTCGGGCTTGGCGTGCACCTCGACCCCGTCCGCTCCACGCGCAAGCACCATATCTTTGCCTTCGGCCACTGCTGGGTCACCCTCGCCGTGCTCGTACGGCTGCCGTTCTCTCGCCGGATATGGGCGCTGCCCGTGCTTTTTCGGCTCTATCGCAATGTCAAGGACCACGAGAAGGAGGGCACGCCCTACCGAAAAAAAACGGAGCTCGCGCGCGAGATGTTCGACGCCATTTGCCGGTGGTTCGATGGGCCCGTCGAGGTGTGCGCGGATGCGGCCTATTGCAACGATACCGTGATGCGCTCGCTGCCCGAGCGGGTCGTGTTCTTCGGCTCCATGCGCCTCGACGCGGTGCACTCGACTCCTGCGCGTCGTCGTCGCGACTCCGACCGGCAGTCTGCCTCTGCGCGTCTTCTTTTGCACCGACCCCGCACGCGACGTGCCCACGATCGTCGAGACCTATGCTTGCCGCTGGGCAATCGAGGTCTGCTTCCGCGACCTCAAGCAAGTCCTCGGCTTCGCTGACTCGACCGCCCGCGCGAGGGCGGCCGTACTGCGCGTCGCGCCGTTCGTGGGCCTGCTCTATTCGGTGCTCGTGATCTGGTTTGCCGAAGGGGCCTGGAAGAGCAACCTCGCCACCCCACCCCTGCGCCCTTGGTACCCGCACAAACGAGATCACTCCTTCAGCGACATCCTGCGTGCCGCCCGGCGCATGCTCCAGGGCGCCGACGTTCTTGATCCGGCCAGCGATTTCATGAACTTACAGAAACCCTGGCCCCGCCCCGGCAGCCGCGCGAGTTTGGGAGTCCAAACCCACCGACGATGCGCGGCGTAAGGGCGAAAGGCGAGTCTGTTCGAGGTGCTGGGCGAGCGCGTGAATGTTGGGATGGCGGAACATGTCCACGCTGCTGATTTCCAGCCCGAATCGCTCCGCGATCTGCGCCTGGACGCGGGACATCAAGAGCGAATTGCCGCCCACCTCGAAGAAATTTGTCGTGCACGCCGAGGCGTTCGATGCCGAGCGCCTGCCTCCAGATCTCGACGAGGTACCGCTCGACGTCCGTCGTGGGTTTGGCATTCCTCGGCAGCGGTGCGCCTTTGAGGAGCCTTTCGAGCGCCTTCGCGTCGACGTCGCCGCGCGCGTCGAGCGGCAGGCGGGGCAGGTGGCGAAAGGTGCACGGGATGGCCGTGCCGAAGGCATCCGTGACGCGGAGGCTCGCGAGGCGCTCCCACGGGAAGACGTCGAGTGAGCTCTCGAAATAGGCGGTGAGCGGCGCGGCCGGCTCGGACGGCCCCTCGAGCTCGCGCTGAATGCGGGCGCGACCCGGGTCGAGGCCGATGAGCCACACGCCGCTCGACGTGCCGTTGGGATCGACGCCGCCGGCCAGCACGGCGAGCGTCGAGAGCCATCCCTGGAGCGGATCGATCGCCCGATAGCCGAGAATCGCCAGCCGCTCCCGGGTGACGCTGTTCGCGTTCATTCCGAGGCCGTCCCAGGTGCTCCAAGCGAGCGCCACGGCGCGCCGCCCCCGGGCGCCCAGGCGGTGGACGAGACTCTCGAGCTCCAGATTGGCCGCGGTATAGGCGGCGACCATCAAGCCACCGAAATGAGCGTTGATGGATGAGAACGCATACAAGGCGCACGCCGGCCGATCGTCCAGCAAGCGAGCGAGCGCCGTGGCGCCGTCGACCTTGGCCCGCAGCGCCGCGTCGAAATCATCGGCAGATTGGTCGCGCAAGAGCCGCGGCTCGTACACGCCCGCGAGGTGAAAGATACCATCGAGCGGCCCGCCAGCCTTGTCCTCGAAGGCCCGGGCCGCACCGGCGAGGCCTTCGCCTTGGGCCACGTCGAGCGATACGTAGGTGAAGCGCGCGCCGATTTGCGTGAGCACCGCGATGGCTGCGGACCGCTCTTCGTGGGGCGCGCGGCCGAGGATCAACAAATGGGCGCCCAACTCGGCCGAGAGGTGCTTCGCGAGCGCGAGGCCCAATCCACCGAGGCCGCCGCTCAAGAGGTACCGCCCGCCGCGGCGAAGGGGCTCCGACGAATGAGGTTCGGGGCGTTCGCGCCTGAGTCGCGGCACGAGCCGGCGACCTTGTCGCAGAGCCACGACATACTCGTGGCGCGCGTCCCGGAGCTCGCCGAGGACCCATTCGACCCAGCCCGGATCCCCGGCGGCGAGGTCGAGATGGCGGCAGAAGAGGCCCTTCACCTCCTCGGAGCCCACCGTCGCGAGGGCGCGCGCGAGGCTATGCTCCGGTACCATCTCGTCCTGCGGAGATACGGGCAAGCCACCATGCGTGACGAGGAGCAGCGGCAGGTCCGGCGCTCCCGGCGCAAGGCCCTCGACGAGTGACGTCACCGCCGGCTGCCAGGTTGGCCTGAAAAACCAATCCGGGAGCGTCCGCTCGCTCCCGAGCAGGCACTCGGTGTGCGCGAGGGCGGTCCTCCATCCGTCGTTCGCGAGCCGCCCCTTGAGCTGGGTTCGCTGGATCTTGCCGCTGGTCGTCTTGGGGAATTCGCTCGGGGAGAGGGGTACGATGATGCTCGGCGCGATCCCGAGCGCGGCGGCGACCTCCGTTCGAATGCGGCGGACCACCGCGGCCTCGTCGTGGGTGGTCTTGGCGACGAAGAAGATCGCGAGCCCCTCGGTAGCTCCCTCCGGATCCGACCAGGAGCACGCGGCCGACCACATGGAGGCCACGCCTTCGACGCGATTGACGACGTCCTTCACCTCGAATGCATAAAAATTGGCGCCGCAGGCGCGGAGGTCCCCCTGGAGGGAGGATTTCGCGGCGAATACCGCGCTCCGTTGCAGGTCGAACGTGCTGTTGTAGGTCATGCACGTGCACGCCTCGGCCATGCCGAAGGAAGGCTGAATGGCCTCTGGCGCGAGGCCGAGGGGCTCGAGCGCCGCCGAAAATTCACGCAGCGCCGGCAGCGTCACCATTTCGCCCGCATTCATGAAGCTCCGGATCGACGACAGATCGAAGCGGGCGCCCGGCCGCTTCGATCTGTCGTCGGCGACCATCTTGAACGCGAAATTGGGCGCCCACGTCCGCGTGACGCGGTGGCGATCGAGGAGGCGCAGCCATTCGAGGGGATCGCCGAGGATCCGGTCCGTCTGCACGTGGATCTGGCGGCACCCGAGATAGACGTCCTTCAGGTGGTAGGTGAGGATCGGGACGACGTGATCAAAAGGCAGCCAGTTCAACGTGACGTCGCGCGGGCCGTAGTCGTTGAAAAGGGTCGACGCGCGGAGGTGTGCGATGATGCCGGCGTGCGTCTCCTGGATGCATTTCGGCGTGCCGGTGCTGCCCGACGTGAGCTGGAGGAAGATGACATCGCCGGGTTTGGCCGGGTGGATCTTCCCGGCGAGGCACGGGGGTACCTCGTCGACGACGACGAGCCGCGCGGGCATTTGCGCCTCTCGATCGAGGACGGAGGCGACGGCGCCTTCGAGGGATGGCTCCGTGAAGACGGGCGGCTGCTCGAGCAGGTGCCAGACATTGACGAGCTTGCGAACGACGGCGTGCTGCGGCTCATAGGTCGGCGGCACGGCCACGGTGACCGGAATGATGCCGCCGAGGACGCAGGCCCAGAATGCGCGGAAATGGCGGGCCGGGTCGCGGAACTGGAGAATGGCACGATCGCCAGGCCGGAGGCCGCGCGCCTGGAGGTCCGCGAGGAGGCACAGCGATTGTTCGGCGAGGGCCGCATAAGAAACGATGCGCTCCGCGCCGCTCGCATCGACGAGGAGAAGGCCGCTCTCGCGGTGCATTCGCGCCGTGCGCAGGAAAGCCTCGGTAAGCACCGTCGGCGCGTCGGGATCGGGGGGCAGCGGACCGCCGTCACAGAGCGCCAAGGCTCCCTCACGAGCGAGGATGGGTCCTTGCGTGGCATGCGTCGGCGCGCGATCCGGGCCTGTCGCGAGGCTGCGGCCAGGGAGCAGCGCATCGAGGTGCACGCGGGAGGCGTCGCTGCGCTCCATTGTCGGCAGGACGGCGACGCGCCCGATATCGGCCTGGCTCGCAAGGAGCCGCGCCCAGGCGCCCTCGTGGCCAGGCTCGACGACCGGGAGACGGCACAAGGCCTCGACATCGACGTTTCCGTGCGCGTCGAGCGGCATGCGGGTGAGGGGGACCCAGGCATCCGGCAGAGGTTCGCTTGGCGCGAGCTTGCGGACGTGATTCCCCAGCGATTCGAGCAGAGGAGCGCCCTGGAGAACGATATAAGCCACGGTGCGCGGCGCGCCGTCCGTCGCGCTGCGCGACAGGACATGGGCGGCGACGACATGGGTATGGGATAACAAAGCAGACGTGAGGCTGACCATGATGCGGATGGGTCCTTATGCCTGCGCGTCTCACGCGCGGCGTGGTTCATCGATGCAACGGCGCTTGCGTCCGGCCACGCGCGTGCCGGCCCCAGCATCTGGGCCAGGCAAGAGCAATGCCATGCGGGCTCAGCCTGGAACGCCGCTGCTACGAAATCGGCAAGCAGCCCGCGAGTGCGCGAGTGTCAACGGGAGGTGTCAATGGGCCGGACACTTGTCACTGCGTGGTGACACCGGAGCGCTGGACTCCGGACGCAAACGAGCCGCGCACCTTGATCCCAGCGAGCGCCTCTCGGGTGGCGAGCGCGGCACCCATACGCGGGTTTCTCCGGAGCGCCTCGTCCACCATGACCAAGCCGCGGGAGAGGGGCTCCGCGGGGTCCATTCCACGCGCGACGAGCCAGGCCGCATGACG
>JANMGF010001663.1:0-2608 GCA_031374535.1 Polyangium sp. (in: bacteria) | reverse complement strand
TCGCCGAAGGGCAGGTACTCGCCGAACGCGAGCAGGTACTGCTTGTCGTAGCGGCCGAGGATCTTGCCGTCCGTGTCGGCCATGAGCGCGGTGTTGAAGTACTCGACGCGCCCACCCGGTCCGCTCGGAGGCTTGCGCAGCACGGTGCCCACGATCGTGGCGACGCCGAGCTGCTTCGTGAGGCTCTTGTAGACCTCTTCCCTGTACGTCGCCTCGGTGACGCTGCGCGGGGCTGGGACGGCGCCTTCGCTCCAGACGACGAGGTCCACGGCCTTCGCTTGCGAAAGCGCCTTCGTGCGGTTCACGTAGACCTGGAACGCGTTCTTGCGATCGAAGAGGCCCATGTTCCCCTGCACGACGCCGATCCGCACCTTCTCGGCCGCGGCCATCGTCTGGCCGATCGTACGAACCCGAAGGACCCCGTAAGCGGCGGCGAGCAGCGGGACGGCGATGCCGATCGCCACGACGCGGCTCTGCGCCTTTTCGCGCCTCCGCCACGCGAGGATGATCTCGGCGAGGCCGAGGTTCGCGCAGACGAGGACGAGGCCCACGAGGATCGGGCCGCCGAGATCGGCGACCTGCATCAGCACCGGCGCGTTGTGCACCGAGGCGCCGAAGTACCAGGGGAAAAGCAGCGGGAAGACGAGCTCACTCGCGGCGAAGGCGAGGGCGAAGACCAGCGGAGCGGGCCAACCACGCGCCTCGGCGCGGCCGTAAAGCCAGCCGGCGAGACCGATGCGGCCGCCCTGGTAGGCGCAGAGGATGGCCATGAAGACCATGCAGAGCGGGAGCGGGAAGCCGCTGAAGACCTTCAGCATCTCCAGCAGCCAATAGAAGCCGGTCATCGTCATCGTGAAGCCGGCCGTCCACCCGAGGCCCGCGGCGCGACGCGTAGGCTGTCCCCGCAGCGCCACGATCAGCGGCACGAGCGCGACGAGCGACAGGGGCCAGATGTCCATGCCCGGGAAGCCGAGGAAGTAGAGCAGGCCGCTCAGCACGGCGAGCGCGTAGGCTTGCCGCGCGGGGAGCGCGCCTACCGGACTCCAGTCCTTGGCCGTTTGCTTCGCGGATGCGGAAGCACGCTTGGCCTTTTTGGCCGGCGCTTTCGCCTCTTTTGCCTCGGCACCCGGCTCGGCCGCGGCCTCGCGCGGATCCTGGGTCGCCTCCCCTTCCGTCATGGTCACCTGGTCCGCTTGATGATGTGAAAGCCCTGGGGTGTCTCGACGACATCCGAGATCGCGCCGACCTCCATGGCGAAGGTCGCGTCCGCGAACGCCGGCGGCATCGCGTTGCGTTCGAAGTTGCCGATGGCGCCATTCGCGGCCTTCGAGATCGCGTCGTCGGTGTACTTCGCGACGAGCTCCTCGAAGGTGGATTTGCCGTCCTTCACGGCCACGCGTACTTCCTCTGCGCGTTTTTTCGCGTCGTCCTTGGAACGCGTGACCGTCTTCGGCGCGCGCTCGGAGCCCTTCCAGGCGACGAGGATGTGCGCGGCGCCCGCGATCTGACGCTCGGCGGTGGGCGCGGGCGCGGGGGCCTCGGCGGCGGAGGGCGCGCTCGGGAGCGCGGCGGAGGGCGAGGGGGCCGCGGACGTGGCGGGCGGCGTGTTCTGGCTCTGCTGGTCGGCGCCCATGTTGCAACAGCCGGTGGCCACGAGCGTGATCACGAGGTTCGAGAGGAGACGCAGGCGCATGGCCGGCACGTATTGCCGACGTCCGGCCGGTCGTCAACCAGCGCCTTTCGCTCGTTCTCCGCTCGGCGGCTTCGATCGCAGGATGCGGAGCGCTCGCCCCGAGGAGCCCAGGTCAGGGTACGATGGTCCCACGAATGCCCCGAATCCTGCACATCGAGGATGATCCCGCCAACCGCCTGCTCGTACGCAAGCTGCTCCAGAAAGCAGGGTACGAGGTGATCGACGCTGCCGACGGGCTCGAAGGCGTCCGGCTGGCCGTGGGAGGCCTTTCGCCCGACCTCATCCTGGTCGACCTCAACATCCCGGGTCTCGACGGCTTCGAGGTGACGTTACGCCTGCGCGGCGAGCCGCGGCTCGCGGGCGTGCCCATCGTGGCCATCACGGCCGAGGGGGATCGCGAGACGAGCCTCGCCGTCGGCTGCGATGGTTTCCTGCAGAAGCCCATCGACGCGCGTTCGTTCCCGAGCGTCATCGAGCGGTACATCCAGCAGGGCACGCGCGAGAACATGCCCGTCTCGGCCGGCGCCGTTCGTTTGCGCCAGCAGAGCCAGCGCATCGTGCAGCACCTCGAGGAGAAGGTGTCCGAGCTCAGCCGGGCGAACGCGCGCCTGCGTGAGCTCGACGCGGCGCGCACCGAGTTCTACCGGAACATCTCGCACGAGCTCGCGACGCCGATGACCCCGATCGTCGGCTACGTGAAGCTCTTGCTCGACGAGGAGCTCGGCCCGCTCACGCGTGCACAGGGCAAGGCGCTCCGCGCGATGGACGACTGCGTCCGGCGGCTGCGATCCCTCATGGACAACCTGCTCGACGTGACGGGGCTCGAGACGGGGCGCATGCGGTTCATCCACGTCGACTACGACTTTCTCGACACGACACGCAGAGCCCTCGCGCAGGTCGCCGACCACCTCGCCG
>JANMGF010001568.1:0-1433 GCA_031374535.1 Polyangium sp. (in: bacteria) | reverse complement strand
GACGTACAAATGGTACGCCTCGCTCGGCCTTCCTAGCCTCGAGCCGCTCGCGACGCCTGTGAAACATCGCTTCCCGCCTTCTCTCCGTCGCCTCGCCGCGTTTGTCCTGCGCGGCGTGGGCCTCGCGGTCGGCTTGTTCGCCCTGATGAACCTCGCGGGCGAGATCGTGCGTCCGCCCTTCGACACCACCCGCACCTGGCTCGGCGAAGGGGATCTGCCCCGGCCGATCTTCCGTACGCTCGAGTTTGTCTCGGCGATCACGCTGCTCTGGCATGCGGCGCGGCCGATCCGCCCCGCGTGGGTCCGCCTCATCGGTGCGATCACCGTGGGGTTCGGCGCGGTGCTCGCCTTGCTCGACGTCGCCACATTTTACGGCGTCCTCGCGCGTGGTGCGATCCGCGGACCCGCGTTCGTACCCGCTTCCCTCGTCGTCGCGGGGACCCTCGCCGCGCTCGCCGCTTCCCTCCTGACGGTTCGAGCGGATCGTCCTCGATGGACCCTCGGACGCGTGGGCGCATGCGGGGCCGTGACGATCGTGGCCTTCGTGGCGATGCCTCTCCTCCTCATGATCACCCTGGGTCCCACGCGATACGAGCGCCGGGCGGACTGCGCGATTGTGTTCGGGGCGCGCGTCTTTGACGACGGGACCCCCTCGCTCGCGCTCTCCGATCGCGTGGACGAGGCGATTCGCCTCTATCACCAGGGGCTCGTCGGGGCCATCGTGATGAGCGGCGCCGTCGACGAGGGCAATGGTTTTTCCGAGCCCGAAGTGATGCGCGCGCGTGCTGTCGCCGAAGGCGTGCCAGAGGGCGCCGTGATCCTCGACGAGGCGGGCGTCACGTCGGCGTGGACGGCGCGAAACGGCGCGCTTTTGATGCGGCGCCATGGGTTTGGCAAGGCCATCGCCGTGACCCATTATTATCACGAGCCGCGGGTGAAGATGCTCTTCGAGCGCGCGGGCATCGCTGTGTACACGGTGCCCGCGCGTATGACCCGGCGCCTGCTCAAGGAGCCGTGGTTCATCGTCCGCGAGGTCCTCGCGTACTGGCATTCGTTCCTGCTCCAGTGACGCGGCGCGGGCCTGTATGATACGACGAGCGCGCGAGGAGCGTCATCGATACCTTCAAGCTCATGCCCGGCACCGTGCTCGGGCAGAAATACCAGATCATCAAGCGCCTCGGCGCCGGTGGGATGGGCGAGGTCTTCCTCGCGAGTGACCTCGCGCTCGACAGGTTCGTCGCGATCAAGATCCTGCGCCCCGAGCTGTCCTCGCTCCTCGAGACCGACGCGCGTTTCCGCCGCGAGGCGCGCCTGCTCGCCCGGCTCAGCCACCCGAACGTGGTGATCGTCCACGCCTTCGGCAGCGCCTCGACCGATCTCCACTACATCGTCATGGAGTACGTGCGCGGCGAGTCGCTCGACGAACGCCTGCG
>JANMGF010001563.1:0-3672 GCA_031374535.1 Polyangium sp. (in: bacteria) | reverse complement strand
GCACGGCATGCTCTCGGGCACCGCGAGCATGGACTTCGGCGGCAAGAAAAACGCCGGCGTGGCCACGGGGATCATCGACGGATTCGTGTATCTCGGCACCGGGGCACAATCGCTCCTTTATGCCAAAATCCTGCCTTCCGGCGAGGCCGCGAAGGATCCATCGAACTGGAAACAATGGCCCCTGGCCATGCTCCCGGTCGCCGTCGTGGGTCTTCTTTTCGCGACGCGCGTCTGGAACGCGAGGCCCAAGGGCGCATCGACGCCGGCGCCCAGGAAGGCCGAGGCCGCGGCGGCGTGACCGGACAGCGGCCGTGGGGGCCTCGCTACGGCGGGTGGACCGAAAGACACGGCTCCGAGACGCGGGATCCCAGGAGCGCCGCGCCTTCCGCCTGAACGAAGCACGGCACGGATCCTGATGATGCGCCGGCCCGGAGGCATCGTCATGCGTCTCGGTTCCGCGCTCGCCGCTCTTTTGCTCGTCCTCTCCGCCGTCGGTTGCTCGAAGAAGGAGATCGAGCCAACCGGTCCGATCGCCCGGGAGCCTTTGCCCTCGGCGCCTTTGCCCTCGAAATCCCCCACCACGCCTGCCGAGCCTGACCCCGACTCCTTCGCCCATGTTCTCGTCGAAGGCGGTCGAACCTTCGTGGTGCTGCATGGCGCCCCGGAGGAAGAGCGCTGGGCCCGCGGCGCGCCGACCCTCGTTTCCGACAAAAACCCCGTCATCACGCGGCGCGAGATCGAGCCCACGGCGCTCCCGGCCTCCCTCGTTCGGCGCTCCGGAAGACCCGTCCGCCTTTTCGGGGCCGAGGGCGTCGTGTGTGAGGCCAAGCTCGGTCCGCTCTCCATGATCGGCCGGGTCGAGCCGGAGTTCAGCGTTCGCCAGCAATGGGACGGCGAGGACCTCGAGGGAAACCCCGTCCCGCCCGCGACGGCCGAGCAAGTCGCGGAGGAGGCTTGGTCGATGGCCGAGGGCAGTCGGTCGGTCGTCGCCGAGCTGGTCGAGGTGCGTGGCGATTGCAAGAATGCGCTCTTCGCCCGCGCCCGTGACCTCGCGGCGCCGCAGACCTTCACGCCACGCGACGCGCCCGCCTCGCTCGCGGCGCGGGCGATCCAGGAAATGCATACGCTCTCCGGGTATGCCGAGATCGACGAGATGTACGAGGACTCCAGCGTGAAGAAGCCAGGCGTCCCGTGGGAAAAACACGACGGCGCGAGCCCCAGCGTCAAGGTCTTTTCGGGGGACGGCGCGACGTACGTTTGGCTCGACGCATACGCCGGCATGAGCTGCAGCGATTTCCAGGGCAAACTCATGGCGCTCTGGAAGCTCGAGGGCGGGCCTGGCAAAGACGCCCATTTCGTGAAGCTCTACGAGGGCGCGGACGATTTTTCCCCGAATACCCTGGTCCATCTCGACCGGGACGGCTCGCCCTCGTTGCTCGGCTTCCAATCAATCCTGCGCAAGGTCCCCCACGGCTTCGAGGTCCGGAGCGTGGCGGCCCGCTTCCTCTACTGCCCCTGCTGACTTCGCGGCGCCTCCTGGGCTCGTCAGCATCGCGACGGCCCCCCTCGTCAAGACCGTAACGATCCCCCTCCCGAGCCCCCCCGCCGCGCGCTGTTTTTGCGGCAAACCGCCTGGATCGCCGCTGTTCGGCGCGCGGTACGGATCCTGCCTGGTCGCCCCTGGTCCTCCTCCCCCGCCATTGACGCCGGGGCCGAGGTGTGAGACGCACCGAGCTTCCCTCGGGGCGTCGGCATCGGCGGGCGAGGGCGCTCGGTAGATCGTGGAGAAGCTCCGCATGAAGCATCGTCTCGGGATCGTCTTTGCCCTCGGCGTGGGGCTCTTTGGGCAGGCCTCGGCGCTGGCGCAGCAGCCCGCGCCCCCGCCGCCCCCGCCCTCCGTTGCGCCTCCCGCGGATGGCCAGGCCGATCCGAACGCGCCTCCGCCCCCGCCTCCCTCGCCGAACCCGGATGCGCCGCCGCCTCCGCCTCCGCCGGGGGATCCGATCGCTGCGCCCGAGCCGCCGCCGCCCGTCATGCTCCCGCCTTATCTCACGGGCAATACGACGACGCCCCTCAATCCGCCGCCGCCTCCTCCGCCTCCCGAGGGCATGGCGACGATCGCGCCGCCCGGACCGGGCGCGGATTCGGGCGTCACGCCGAATACGCTGCCGGCGCGCGTGCGGTGGCGCGGGTCGAACCTCAACTGGGGTACGAACGCGACGACGACCGCGCTCGGCATTGGCCGCGATAACATCGGCAGCGAGGGCGAGCAGGTCTCGATGGGCTTTGGCCTCGTCCTGAACTACTTCATCCTCGAGGGCAAGCTCGCCGACGGCACCTCGCGCGGGTATTCGTTCCGCGTGCAGACGGCGCCCGGCTTCGACGTCGAGCTGACGAACAGCGATTTCACGTCGACGAAACGCGAGCCGCTCTTCCGTGATCTGCCGCTCCAGGCCATTTTCGCGAAGCCGCTCTGGAAGAGCGCGGACGAGGAATGGGGCCTCAGCATGGCGGCGAACGGCACCGTTCTTCTGCCGACCTCCAAGCTCTCGTACGATCGCGGGATCTACGTGACGACCTCGCCGCGCGTCTCGCTCTTCGCGCAGGTGCCGCTCCGGGGCAAGAAGGCCGAATTCCTGAAGAACGTCCTCATCGGCGGGAGCGTGCGCTGGGATCACCAGTTCAGCCGGGCGACGGTCCCGACAAACCCGGACATCGACCGGCCCCGCCAGACCCTTCAGGGCACCGCGGTGCGATCGGACCAGCTCACGGGCGGGTCGATCGACACGAACAGCCTGCGCACCGGTGCATTCTTGTTTTTCGACGAGAAGCTCTTCGGCAAGACGCTCTGGGTCTTCTTGAGCGGCGGCCTCCAGTATTCGTTCCTCAACCAGCCCCAGGTGAGCTCCTGCGTGGAGATATCGACGGGCTGCGTGGATCCGACCCGGGTCGAGAACCCGACGACGACGCGGTACACGACGAGCTTCGGCCTCGGCGTGAGTTACTTCCCCGCCTCGGAATGGGGATTTTCGATCGATTACTCGAACGGCGCCACGCAGATCGGCCTGGACGGCAAGCGGCGCAACCCGCTCTACAGCCCGGACGCCACGCTCGGCGCGAGCCTGATCCTCTCGATCGACGCCATCTACGAGCGCCTGACGGGTCCGGCGCGTGACGAGCCGTTCATCGTCTTCGGCAGCAACAAGAAGACGCGCGGCGTGCCCCAGTCCGCGCAGCGCGAAGTCATGTTCTGAACGCGGTTTCTTGGCCCGTCCCCCGGCCCTCTGGCATGGGGGACGTGCCGTGACAGCCGCGCTCGCAGCCCAACCGACCCCCACGCCCCCGCCCTCCGCCGTTCCGTCCTCGCGACGGAGACAACGCGCGAGTCGGCGCCTGCCCTGCAAGCTCGGCCCGTATACGCTTTTCGAGCGTATCGGCTACGGCGGCATGGCGAACATCTACCTCGCCCGTCGAAAAAACGAGCTCGGCGCCCATACCCTCTGCGTCCTCAAGGAGGTCCTGCCCGAGCTCGCGCACGACGCGCGTATGGCGGAGATGCTCGCGGAGGAGGCCCGGATCTCGAGCCTGCTCAGCCACGCGAACGTGGTGAAGGTCCACGATCTCGGCCGCGAGGACGATAGCCTCTACCTCGCGATGGAGTACGTCGAGGGG
>JANMGF010001562.1:0-2132 GCA_031374535.1 Polyangium sp. (in: bacteria) | reverse complement strand
CGTCTCGGCGACACCGCCGCGGCGCGCGCCGATCTCGAGCAAGCGATCGCCCGTCGGGGGCCCTTCTCCGCCCACGTGACGTATGCCCTCTCCCTGCTCACGACAGGAAAAAAGGAGGACGAGGAGCTCTTCGCGCGCGAGCGGAGGACCCTGCTCGACACGAAAAACGTCGAAGATCGGCTCTCTTTCATGTGTACGCACCCGCTCGTGCTCCTCCGCGAGGGGCGCGCGCGGGAGGCCGACGCTTTGATTGAAGAGGCGGTCGTTTTCGCCGTGGAGAAGGGCAAACAAGGCACCCTCCTCCGTTGCGTGCTTTTGCCCGTGTACAGCGACGTGGTGCTCGGCCGCTTCGACCAGGCGGAGGCGAAGTTCGCCAAGCTCTCGCGAATCTGGGAGGGGTTTGGCCTCGCGCAGGGCGACGAGAACCGGGCCAAGCTCATGCTGAAGGGGCTGAAAGGAATGATCGCCCTGGAGAAGGGTGACATTGCCCGGGCCGAGACGGAGCTCGCCGAGCTGAAGCGTCTCGCCGCTGGGAACGACGAGCTCGGGTTTGCCGTCGCGGTCGCGCGGAAGGAAGACGTCGTCATTCCGGACGCGCCCGAAGCGCGCGGCAACTTCCCTCGATTCCGGCGGATGCACCTGCAAGCGCGCGCCTTCGAGCTCCGGGGCAAGCTCGTCGAGGCCGAGCGCGGCTATGAAAAGATCCTCGCCGAGCGCGGCAAATGCGCCAGCATCGTGTTCGACATGAACCTGCTCTGCGGGCCCTACGTCGCCGACGCCCTCGTCCGGCTCGCGGAGCTCCAGGGAAAACGCGGCGCGCAGCCGGAGGCGCTGGCGACGCTCGGCGCGCTCACCACATTCTGGCCGCGGGCCGATGTCGACCTGCCGCTCATGAAACGTGCGGCCGAGGTCCGGAAGAAGGGAAAGCCGGGCAAGTGAATGCCGCGGCGACGTCCGCCAGGGGGATTCAGCGGTTCATTCGGTTGTAAGCGCAGAGGGGATCGCGTGGTTCGCATCCCCCGTCTTTCCCCTCGCCAGTGATGTTGTTTCCGCCCTCGCCCTCGCCCGCGTGCTCGGCGGTGTTATCGGGCATCACGCGGTCCGTCGTGGTGATGGGCGAAGTGATGGGCGAAGGTCCTCTCGGCCGGACCAGGCCCTGGATCTCCGGCGATTTTGTGGGGGAAACATCCGGCCCCGCCTTCCACGCCACGAGATCCATCGAAACGAGCGCGCCGCAGCCCGAAGGCGGCGCCGAGCTCCCCGTGCCTTTCGCGCAACCCTCGCGATCACCCGATTTCTCCATTGTCGCCCCGGACGCCTGGACCACCTCGAATGCGCCCACCGTATACCCACGAATCATGTGTGTGGCGCCCTTGCACGCCTCCAGGGCCTCCGGGGTCGCCGTCGCGTCGCCGTATGCGAATCGGCCCGCGTGTACGAGCTTCACCTGGATTGCGCCGCCGCGCAGGGCCGGGGCGAGCCGATCCTTGGCGATGGGCATCTCCCGCTCGACGTCCCCTTCGGTCGACAAGGTGAGCGACGCCTCCGCGGGTTGGGACTTGTAAACCGCCGAAGCACGGAGCTCGCAGGCCGGGACGACGACGAGCGTGCATCCCTCGAGCTTCACGCCGACGGGCCCTTCGACGAGCCGCTTTTCCAGCGCCTCACGCTCGGCCGCGGGCAACGAGACGATGCGTTGCGTGGAGGGCTCCTCGGGGAGCGGGCTGCATTCTCCGTTGTTCGCAGGCGGCAGCGCGATCGGGCCCTGCGCCACCATCTCGTGCTGCGGCGCGCCGCCACACGCGGCAAAAGCAAAAAGTGGCATCAGGGAGGCGAGGAGCTTTTCGATTCGCACGCGCCGACCCTATCAGGCCCGGCGCGGGGGCTCAAGGCCGATACGCGCCGCGGGAGGGGCGGCGCGCTTCAGTCCCCGGCGCAGGATACGAAGATCGCCGCGTCGGAGTCGGGCTTCGCGTCGCCCACCAGGCGCGGCCGACGTTTTTGGTTGTCGGGGCACACCGACAGGATGCCACGTCGCGGAGATATGCTGCCGAAAAACTACCGGCCGCGGCGCCGCCCGCCCCGGAGCGCCGCGAGCGCGAGGAGCCCCAGGGCCGCCGCCGCGCCGTGCG
>JANMGF010000996.1:0-9633 GCA_031374535.1 Polyangium sp. (in: bacteria) | reverse complement strand
GCGGGTCGATCATCGAGATCGCCAAGCTCGGCAAGAGCGAAGGCACGGAGGTGGCCCGCGACGAGGTGGTGAGCGGGCTCGTCTTCAGCAAGGCCGACGAGAAACACGGGGCGCGCGTGGAGGAGCTACGCGAGACGAAGGTGACCGGGAGTTACGTGGTCACCTCGCTGAAGGAGCTGCTCCTCGCCGGGCTCGAAAAGCTCCGCGTGGAATCGACGAACACGATATTCACGGCGGACGAGATCACGCTCAAGGTCGGCGAGACCGAGATCCATTTGAAGAGCGGCCGGATCGACATGAAGACGCCGGAAGAGATCACGATCGACACGCAGCAGGCGAACAACCTCGGATCGACGACGTCGTCGC
The DNA here is from genome assembly GCA_031374535.1 of Polyangium sp. (in: bacteria). Taxonomy (GTDB): domain Bacteria; phylum Myxococcota_A; class Polyangia; order Polyangiales; family Polyangiaceae; genus Polyangium. Next base: position 9,267 of record JANMGF010000996.1, on the reverse strand, counting down.
AGAACTGAAGAGCGGACGATGGCCCACCCGAACTACGCTTATCGGATCCTCCACCGGCCGGCATCCCGCGCGCGCGCGCTCCTCAACGGGATCCCGCTCTACGATCGGACCGTCGACAAGAACGTCGCGCCGATGCAGCCCGTCACGCACTGGCTCGTGCGGGGCGAAAACACGATCACGGTCGAGCTTTCCCCGACCCCGCCCTCGCCGAACACGCCCTTCATGGGGCCGCATTTCGCGATCTCGATCCTGAGGGCCGAGGATCTCGGCAAGGAGACCGAGCCCCCGCCCCTCTTCAAATGGGAATACCCGACGAGCTTGATGGGGCTGGGTTTGCCGCTGGATCTGCCGCTCGTGGGCGGCGGGATCCTCCCTATCGACCACGATCTGCCGGAGGCCTCGTACCGGCGCGCCTCGCGCGAGGATTTCCCCGAGGAGGGCACGCCCGAGCAACGCGCGGCCGTGCTCGAGCTTTACGACGCCTTCGCCTCGCGCGATCCAGCGCGTTTCGAGGCCACGATGCAGCTCAAGGTGAGCGAGTTCGAGCGGTTTTACGGACCGCAGCCGCTCTCCCGGGCCCAGGCCGTCCAGCGTATGAACGCGCCCTGGGTCATGGAGCCCTTCGACGCGCACGACCTGCGTTTCGATCGGTATGCCGACGGCCGCGTGGCGTACGCGCGCCGCGCCTCGGGCAAACCCGCGGTCCGCGCGGTGCACCGGGACGAACCCTACCTCGGCTGGGGATCGGATTTCTACATGACCCGGCTCGACGGCCGCTGGCGCATTTTCTGGTGATCAATTCGAGGCGACGGAGGGACGAGCGATGGGCGCGACCGTAACGAACGAAGACCTCGGGATCACCACGAAGACCAGCGACCACACGGCCGCGACCGTGGGGCCGTTGGACGTCTGCTTCAATCCACCGAAGCAAGTCCCCGTGCCACACCCGAATCACGTGACGACGGATAAAGCCGTCGAGCACACGAGCGGAAAGACGCTTTTTCAAAACGGCAACGTCGTGCGGGTCGGAGAATCGATCACGCCGAGCGATCCGGCGCACCCCGACACCGGCGGCGGCGTGGTGAGCGGGACGTACCGGGCCGAGGCGCGCGCGACGCGAGGCTCGCCGAACGTACGCGCCGAGGGCCTGCCCCCCGCGCGCACGGATGATCCCACGACGCAGAACCACGCGAATACGACGGGGCAGATCTTCCAGGTCGTGCCGCCGGGGCTGCTCGACGACAACCCCGAGGAGTTTTTCAAGCGTTGCTCGTACGATACGTCGAAGATCAAGTGTGAGCACCACGATCTCGTCGAGATGCCCCAGATCGACGTGAAGCGTGGCGACACGATCACGATCGAGGCGAAACGCAAGAATGCGAAGGTGGAGAACGCGCCGCCGGATTGCGTCCAGCCGCCCCACATGAAATGGCGCGTCACGCGCGCCGGCGGCACGACGGCCCTGGGCGCTCCGATCCCCGAGAAAGCCGAGGATTTCACGGGCGACACGCTCGTGCTCGCCGATTGGTTGCCCGAGCTCGCGACGCTCCCCGACACCGAGGTGACCGTCGACGAGTCGGACACCGCCAAGCGCGCCGCGATCGCCGACAAGAACGCGTACGCCCAGCAAAACGCCGCGGCGCGTGGGTCTTCGCGGGTCGAGAACCAGGACGGCCGGCAGGCTTATCAGCAGGTCAAAGCCGACCGGGAGCGCCGGGCGGCGGCGCTCGATGCGGTGCAGAAGCTCGCGGACTTCGCGCAGTTCCTCATCGCGTGGCGCGCGGCGCAGAACCCGATTCGCCTCACGATCACGGGCAGCGCGTGCAGCGGCACAGTGAGTTACGAGGTGCACGGATATCCCGAGCACGAGTACGAGTTCGAGATCCCGCTCGACGGCCTGGTCGAGGCCGGACGCTGGATCAGCCGCGCGATGAGCGTCGTGCGGAGCGTCGGACAGCTCGCCAATGTCTCGGTCGAGAACACGCTCACGTGCCCCAAGGACGACGTCAAGATCGTCCTCAAGTTCGAATGGAAAGAGGGCGAGGAGGCCGACGTCTACCGGGTCGTCCGCGAGGCGTCGGTCACCGTCTCGGGGACGCTGCTCGAATGGAAGTTCGAGGTCTCGGTCCCGCTCACGAACTTCCTCGCGATCATCCCGGTCCTCGGCGGATTGGCGGCGCGGGCGATCGGCTGGATCATCCAGCGGATCGGGGCCGAGGCGAGCATCGGTATCGCCGTCGAGGTGACGCTCGCGGCGGAGGCAGCCCTCTCCTTCAAATGGACGAAGGCGCGGGGCTGGGAATGGGCGGAGGCCTCCATCCGGCTGCCGATCGATTTCCAGTTCTACCTGTTCGTCCGCATTCAGCTCCGCGACTGGATTCACGTCGAGGGGCAGGCCATCGTGAAGGCCGATCCGGCGCTGAAGCTCGAGGGCAGCCCGGCCGGGCTCGTGCTCAAGTCCGACGAGTTCGAGATCAAGGTCGGCTTCACGGGCATGATTCACATCGACGTCTGGTTTTATTCGTTCGAGCAAACCGGGGAGTGGTACCCCGAGAGCTGGACGTGTAAGGTCAGCTCGGTCGACCTCTGGACCATCATCGGCAATTGATGCAGTCACAGCGCCCTTTTCGGCGTTTCCTCGTCGCGGAGTCGCCCGTGCGGCTCCCGGGCGAGCGTCGCGCCAAACCCCTCCCCTGCCGGGTCGGTGTCCTGCCCTGGACCGTCGATCGGAACTGGCTCTCGATCCTCGTCGGGGTCACGTTCCGCTTCGATCCGAGCACGAGCGCGCGGCCCGTCCTGCTCGAGCCCGCGCCGCCGCGCCCCTTCCATACCGGCGAAGGCGCCCCGGGCGAGCCCACGCGCGTGGACGACTTCGTGCCGATGCGCCTGCTCGTCGACCTGACGTTGACGGGCCACGTCGAGCTGCTCCCGCTGCCCTCGGGCACGATCACCACACTCCCGCCGAGGAACGCGGCCATCGGCCTCGGCGATCGGCGCGTGGGATTCAAGGTGCGCTCCGACAAACCCGGCCAGATTCCCCTGCGCCCGCCATTCACGCAGCTCTTTCACGGGGGGCCGATCGATCTCGGTCCCAGGCCTTGCCACGATGGATCGAGGCATCGTTACCATCACGACGAGAAATTCGATCTGAGCTTGTATCAAGCCGCGAGCCCGGAGCTCCGGTACGAGCTCGACGACGTGACGTCGATTCATCTGGCAGGGCTCGGGCCGGATCCGGAGGGAAAACTCGACATTGCGCTGCCAGGTTATTTTCCACGCGCGCTCGTCAATTATTCCCAGTCGCGCATCAAGCGCGGCGACGTGCGGCTTTTCCTCGACGGAATCGCGATCGACAACGACGGGAGCACGCTCGACGTCACGTGGCGCGGGCTCGTCGAGACGACCCACAATCCGCATATCGACGTCGATCGCATCGTCATCGGCTGGGCGCCGCCTGCCCGCTGGAACGAGGATCCGTGGGGATGCTGGGACGATAACCTCCGCGAGTTGCCCCGCGGGCGATTCCGCTGGGCCGTGGAGCGCGACGACGTCGTCCGCGGCGAGGATCCGCCCAAGCTCGCCGAGGAAGAGCTCGCCATGGCGCGGTACGAGACGTGGGGGCATCCCAATGCCGCGGAGCCGGAGCTCTTGCCGCACGAGGCGGCGGCGATCGCGGCCGAGCTGGCCGAGGGACACTGGCCCCGCGAGGAGGTCCTGCGCCGGCACGGAATCGACGATTACGCGTGGGGGATCGAGGAGCGGGCCTGGGCGCAACGAATCGCGAGCGTGCGGGAGGCTCCGGAGGGAGGGCCGAGCGCGGAGTATGCCCTCGCGTTCCGGCGCGCGTCGGACGCGCTCGCGACGCCACGCGAGGCAGAAATCACGGCCGCGGCGTACGTGGCGGTTGCGGTGAGAATGGGGCGCGGGGATCCCAAAAAAGCCCTCGCCGATGCCGGGCTCGGGCTCGGCGCGTTCGGGCGCATCGACCGTCGCTTCCGGAAGAAGGCCAGCGAGGACAAGGCGTTCGCCGCTGAGCTTGCGCGGCTGCGGGCCGAGGAAGAAATACGCCTCGACGGCCCGCCGGATCCAGCGAAAGCAAAGAAAATCGATAAGGAGAGCGGCACATGAGCACCACGGGCGCCATCGTGGGCGTGGGCATGTCGACGCCGCTCGGGCTCGACGCGAGGCAATCGTCGCTCGTGCTCCGATCACGCAAGCTTTCGCCAGGAAAAACCACGTTCAAGGATCGACGCGGGTTTGCCATGGGCGACGTGCGCGCGCGGCGGATCGAGGACGCCTGCGTGGGACGCGCGCGGTTGATCGAGCTTGCAGCGCCGGCGCTCGCGGAGTCGGTGCGTGGGCTCGTCGGGGCCAAGGGTCCCTTTCCGCTTTTCCTGTCGTTGCCGCCGCGCCGCGCGGAGGCCGAAGAGGCGCTCGGGCCTGATTTCTTCGATGATCTCGGCAAACGCGCCGGCGTGCCTCTCCTGCTGGAGGCGTCGGAGCCCGTCGTGCTGGGGCATGCAGGGTTTTCCGCGGCGCTCGCGCGGGCCCTCGTTTACGTGGCGCAGGCCCCGCGCGGGGACGCCGCGCGGGGAGGAAGACCCTGCGCGATCGTCGGCGGAATCGATAGCCACCACGATCCCGTGGTGCTCGCGGCGCTCGACAAGGAACGAAGGGTGCACGGCGAGGGCGTGTGGGATGGGTTCATTCCGTCGGAGGCCGCGGCGTTCGTCGTGGTCGCGCCCGCGGGCTCCGTGCCGGCCTTCGCGCGGGTGCTCGCCGTGGCGACCGGGATGGAGCGCGAGGAAACCCTTGAAAGCGCCAATCCTGCGATCGGCGAGGCCGCGACCGAGGTCGTGCGTCTGGCCGCGGCGGCCCTGCGCGCGCCCGTTCCGTGGGTCCTGCCCGACGTCAACGGCGAGCGCCACCGCGTGAAGGAGTGGAGCTTCGTGCGTATCCGGAACCGCGAACACTTCGACGACAACAAGACGATCGAGACCCGCCTCTACGACGAGCTCGGCGACGTGGGCGCGGCGAGCGGCGCGGTGCACGCGGCGTATGCTTGCTGGGCCTTCCGCGCAGGCTTCGCGCCCGCGCCCGAGGCCCTCGTCACGCTCGCGTCCGAAGGCCCCGCGCGCGGCGCGTTCGCCCTGGGGGCGCCATGATCCTCCAGAGCACGACGTCCACGAGGCCGCTGCTCGAAGGCGTGCGGGCCGCGCTGGAAGACAGCCTGCTCGCGCTCGCCGATCGAGCGGACGCGGCCGAGATCACCGAGACGCTCCGCCAGGGGATCGCGCTGCTCAGCCGCCTCGCCGCGGACGAACCCCGCGACGCGGAGACGCTCGAAGCTCTTTCGCAGACCTCGGCTGCGCTGAAGGCGGCAGGCGAGCGCCTCTCGGGCGACGAGGCGATCGCGTCGCGTATCGAAGGCGCTGCCAGATGGCTCTCGGACGCGAGCGAACGCCTGCGTGGGCGGGTGCCGGCGCGGATGCCGGGGGCGGGCGCGGAGGCGCCCTCGCAGAACGAGGAGATCGCCGCGAGTGTCGGGGTTCCGAGCGCGCATCCGGTCTACGTGCCGCCGCCGCGGGTGCTCTCGCGCGAGGAAGCCTCGGCCGCGGAGGGGGCGCGTGGGAAGGCCGCGCTCGAAGCGTCGCGGAGCGTGGCGGGGGATCTCGCGCAGATCCGGACGATCGCGCGCGATTGTTTCGAGGACATCGCGAGCCTCGGCAGCCTACGCAAGCTCTACGATCACGAGCCGTGGATCGACGCCGGTCCCTTCGAGCAGCGCCTCCTCGACAACCTCGACGCGCTCGTCTCGCTCGAACGCCCGCTCGATCCGGCCGCGCCCTCGCTCGGGCTCGTGGAGGCGCTTTTCGCCCACGCGATCGAGTGGGTCGTGCCCGATTTCGGACGGACCTTCGCGCTCGCCTTCACGCTCTCCTGCCTCGACGCGGAGACGGCCATGCGCTGGGTCGTGCTGGCGCTGCGACGCTCGCATCCGCGGACGTACCCGGCGTTCGTCGATGCGTTTGCGCTCGGCTCGAACACGTCGATCGATCGCACCCTCGTGGAGCTCTGTCGTGACGACGATCCCGCGATGGTGGAGGTCGCGCTCGAAGCGATGGCGCGGCGCGGACGCGTGGATATGGCGAGCGCGGTGCTCCTGCTGATGCGGCCTTCCCCCTCGCCTTCGCTCCTCGAAAAAGCGATCGATCTCGCCGCGCGTTTGCCCGCGCAGGCCGCCGCGCCGCTCCTCGGTCGCCTCGTCGACGGCGGGGATCCCGTGGCCGCCGCGAGCGCCGCTTCCGCCCTCACGACGATCGGCGACGCGCGTGGCCCGAAGCACCTCCGCGCCTTGCTCCAGCGCCCGCGCGAGGACGAACCCTCGGCAGAGCGCGCGCGCAGGATCGCGCTCGAGACGCTTTGCCTGCTCGGCAGCCCCTTCGATCGCAACCTCGTCGCCACCGAGGCGAGCCTCGCGCCCGAGGGTTTGCCCTGGCTCGGCTGGCACGGGCACCCCGATCACGTGGCCGTGCTGATCGAAGCGATCCGCCGCGCGGCCATGAACGAGGCGTTCGACGAGGCCGATCGGATCGCGCGGACCCTCGAGCGGATCGGGGGCGGCACGGCGCCGCGTCCGGGTGCGCTCGCCGGCGGCGACTTCGAGGAGCGCCTCGCGGCCTGGCTGCGCACGTTCGAGGAGCGCCGTCCCCTCGACAACCCGCGCATGCGTTTTGGCCAGACCTGGACGCCCGGTTCGATCGTCTCCGATCTCCTTTCGCGCACCACGAAACAAGGCGAACGCCCCGTGCTCGCGCGCGAGCTCGCGCTCGTCACGCGCAGGGCGGCGCACGTCGATGTCTCGGGCTGGGTCGCGGCGCAGGAGCGCGCGCTCGCGGCCGCCCGCGATCTCCTGCCCCGACAAACCTGAAGGAGGATCTCAGTTCAGGCGGAGCATGCGCCCGACGATCTTGTGGACGCCCTCGGCGCGGGAAATGATGCGCTCCGCGTACGTCTCCACCTCGCCGATCGCGCGCAGCACGACGGCCGCGGTCTGCGCCGTGAGCGTGAGCTCCTCGCCGGCCTCGATCGAGATCCGCTTGGCCTTGATCGCGTAACGCTCGGCCACATACACGCCGGGCGTGGGCTGCGTGCGTAACGCGCCGACCACGACGAGCGCGCCGTCCTCGCCTTCCTCGACGAGCACGCGCTCGCGCCGCGCGGCTGCCCCGGCGATCACCGTGGGATGCACCGACCGATCGAGCGTCGCGGGCGCGGTCGTGCGGCCGATCCCGAGGATCACGCCGTCCTCTTTGATCTCGTGGATCTCGGCCGTGAACAGCGCGGGCCGCGGGGCCGGCTTCGGCAAGGGGCGTAGCCGCACTCCACGTTTTTCCGCTGCGGTCTCGATCCCGCGCACGATCGTTGCACGCTTCATGGCTCCTCCAAAGACCTCCGATTCTACCTGAGCTCGCTTCGCTTTCGGAGCCCTTCCTCGCGCTTTCGTCCCCGCGTCAGGGGGCCGCGGCGCGCGCCTTCGTGTCGAGCCCACTCTCGAGTCCACCGAGCAGCGGCGGCGCGATGCCGGGGGCCTTGGCGGCCTCGAAGGCGGCGCAAAGCGCGAGGGCGAGCTCGCACCGGCCCTCGCGCGCCTCGCCCGCCAGCGTCTCCGCCTGCTCGCGCTCGTGAATACGCCACTCGACCTCGTCGATCCCGTGCCGCGCGAGCACCTCGTGCAACGCGGCGGGAGCGCCCCACAGATCGACCTTGATCCGCGCATATCGCTCGACCGAAAGCGTGGCCTTCTGCGGGCGCGCCGGCGGAGGTTCACGTTCCTCCCGGGGAGGCGTGGGAATCGCGGGCGGCACGGAGAACGGAAGCGCGGACGAGCTCCCGAGGGGCGCGGAGAACATCGACTTGGGCGCAGAAAACGCAGCCGGCGCGGGCGGCTGCACGAACGGAATGACGGGATCGGCCTGGATCTGCGGCTTTCGCTCCGTCGCCGGCTCGGGCTCGTCAGCCGGCACGTACGGAGGCAGGTCCGGCGACGAAGCGCGGAAGGGCAACCCCGACGGCACGGCGCGAGCCTCGGGTACGACCGTTCCCGTCCCGTCGTCGCCCTTCGTGATCGGCGCGCTCCGGAACGGAAGCGCCGAAGGCGTCGCCACTTTCGGCTGGGAAGGCACCAGCGTCTGCGTCCCGTCGTCGTCCGGATCGATCGAGGCCGCCGCGAGAAAAGGCAACGCCGCGGGCGTGGACGGCTTCGGCTGCGGGATCAACGTCTGCGTCCCGTCATCGTCCGCGTCGATCGGCGGAATCGGGACGCTCGTGCTCGCGGGCGCCGCGCGCAGCGGGGATCGCTGGAAGGGCAATGTCGTGAACACATCGGGGTTGTCGACGTGCAGGGTCCTCGTCGTCTCGTCGTCGTCGGCCTCGAACGACAACGCGGGCCGCTCCCGACGCCCCTCGGGCTTGGAAGGGGCGGCGCTCGGCTGCACGAAGGGAAGCGTCGCGGCCGGCGTCGGAAGAGCATCCCCCACCATCGGCATGGGCATCGTGCGCGGGGATTTCGGCCGCGCGGGCATCGGCGTCGTCGCGCTCGGCGCCACGCTCGCTTTCGCCGCGCTCCCCTGCGTCGGCACGACGACCACGACCCCTTCTTCCTTCGGGTGCCGGAGCGGCACCGCCGCGCGCCACGTCACGCTACAAACCCCTCGATCGACGTCGACGAGCAACGTATCCGCGCGCAGCCAAACCTCCTGCGACGCGCCTCCCGTCCGGGTCACCGTCGCGCGTGGCCGTACGTCCTCGATCACGCCCATCAAACGCGGCATCTCGGGGCTCATGTGTTCGAGCAGGATCGGAGCCTGGGCCGGCAGCTCCACGATCTGCTGATCCTTCGGGGCTGCGTTGAAGTACGACGCGTCCACGCCCGCGGGCAACGGCTGCTCGTGCCACGCCTCGTGTGACCACGTGGCCCGGTGCGTGTGCAGGTGCTCGACCCGCGTCGGCCAGCGGGGCGCGAGCGGACCCCATCCGACGGGCGGGATCTCCTGCGCCGGGCTTCGCAACCCGAACCCCACGGGCTCGAAGTTCGGCACCGGCCGGGCGATCCCTGCATCGGTGTTCGTCGGGATCCCGACGGGGTTCCACGACCTCGACCCCCCGGCCGCGCGCACCCAGCGCATCCCCATCCGCGTGAAAGGGATGGGCTCGGAGAGTCTCCCATCCGGGAGCCAAAACCTGTCGCCGTGCACCGCGATCGCG
>JANMGF010001496.1:0-3075 GCA_031374535.1 Polyangium sp. (in: bacteria) | reverse complement strand
GCGAGGTCTGGCTCGCCGAGGAAGAGGGCCCGCGCAACTTCCGCCGCAGGGTCGCGGTGAAGCGGCTGCTCACCGCGGGGGACATCGGCGACGTCGCGACCGACTCCTTCGTCGCCGAAGCGCAGGTCATCGCGCGGCTCGATCACCCGAACGTCGTGCGCCTGATCGAGCTTGGGAACGCCGAGGGTGGCCTCTACCTCGTGCTCGAGTTCGTCGACGGCGCCGCGCTCGATCGCATCTTCAAGCGCACCGGCCAGCTCTCGCCCGCGACGGTCGCCTACATCGGTCGCGAGGTCGGGCGCGCGCTCGAGGCCGTGCACAGCATGTGCGACGAGAACGGCAACAACGTCGGCGTCGTGCATCGAGACGTCACGCCCTCGAACATCCTCGTGGCGCGTGATGGTCGCGTGCGGCTCTCGGACTTCGGCGTGGCGCGTATCTCGGGCCTCGGCGGCGAGAAGACCGAGACCGGCGTCTTCAAGGGCAAACTGCCGTACATGCCGCCCGAGCAGGCGCGCGGCGAGCCCTTCGATGGTCGCGCCGACGTCTTCGCCCTCGGCATCACGCTCTTCGAAGGGCTGCTCGGGCGAAGGCTGCGGCGCGCCGAGACGCAGACGCAGCTGCTCATGATGATCGCGAGCGAGCCCGTGGCGCGCGTGTACGATCTCTTGCCGGGCATTCCGGACGCGCTCGCCTCCGCGATCGATCGCGCGAACGAGCTCGATCCGCGCCGGCGTATCGCCGACGGCAGCGAGCTCGCGTATCTCATGGATGAGGCGCTGCGCGCGCTCGGTCCGAACGCGGTGAAGGAAGCGCAGGCCGAGCTTCGCGCGCGCGTCGAGCAAGTGGCAGGCGCGCCCGCGGCAGGGACGAGCTCCCCGCCCACGGGCGGGCACATGTCGAATCGCCCGCAGGAGTGGAGCATGCAGCTCGGCACGGGCACGCAGCGGGCGAGTGGGTTCCCGGTGGAGAACCCGCGCACGTCGGACGCGCCTCCCGGGCAAGGCTCGTACGGCTCGTACGGCAGCGCGCCGCCTGGGACGGGCACCGGGCGTGTCTCGGCGCCTCCTGGTTACCATCCCTCGATGATGGCGCCGGGCTCTTCGCCGGGTTCGTACCCGCCGACGACCGGGGGACGCAGCGTGACCAACGTCGCGAGCTTCGCGGACGCGGGGGCGCCGTCGAGCCTGGGCACGAGCGGGCGACGATCCCTCGTGTTGCCCGTGATCGCGCTCGCCGGGTTCACGGTCCTCGGCGGCGTCGCGGCGTTCTTCGTGCTCTCGCGCAGCGCGGGGCCTCGTGCGGATCAAGGGGTCTCGTCTGCGTCGCCGTCCGCGCTCGTCGCCGCGCCGCCGGGCTCGGTGGCGGCCGCGCCAAGCACGATCGGCGCCGAAGGAACGACCACGCCTCCGCTCTCGACGACGGGCGCGCCTTCGTCGACGCCGACGGCCACCGTGGCGCATGGAACGGGCTCGAGGGTCGCGGATCCCCGGCGAACGACGGGGAGCGCGACGGCCACGCCGAGCGCGAGCGCGAGCGCGGAGGAGGCGTCGAACGATCCGGGCACGCTCGTCGTGTCGGTCTCGCCGTGGGCCGACGTGACCGTGGATGGGCGCTCGGTCGGGACCACGCCGCTGGCGCCGATCTCGCTCGCGCCGGGCCCGCATTCGGTGGTCTTGCGCAACAGCGAGCTCGGCGCGTCGCGCAGCATGTCGGTCACGGTCAAGCCTGGCAAACCGACGCAAGTTCGGGTCGATCTGCGCAGGTCGGAGTAGCGTTTGCCATGAAGAACGGGGAGCTTCGTTTGGGCGCCAGGATCGGGCGCGTGGCGGTGGCTCTGGGGGTGTGGACCGTCCTCGGCGCAGGCAACACAAAAGAGGCGCGGGGCGAGGATCTCGCGAGCGTCGTGGCGAGGGCGCGCGAGCAGGTCGAGAGCGGCGCGTTCGCCGATGCGCTTCGCACGTTGAACACGCTCGGCAAATCGGAGCTCCCGCCGACGCTCGCCGTGGAGGCGGGTTTGCTCGAGACCTCGGCCGCGCTCGTCACGCGTGGCGAGGGCGCGGGCGCGCAGGCGTGCACGAAGGCGATCGTGGCGTCGGGCTACGACCCCGAGGTCGCCCGTGATCAGTCGCCGAAGGTGCGCGCTGCGTGCCGCACCGCCGCGGAGACCACACGCAAGGACCGGCTCGCTCGCGCGGGCGTCAAACTCTCCGACCTGGAGATCGAGGAGCCCGAGGTCGCCTGGGCGCCGGTGCGGATCTCCGCGACCACGAGCGCCGCGCCTCCGTGGTTGCGTGTCGTCGCGCGTGTCCGATCGAGCGCGCTCGAGGGCTCGTTTGATCTGGCCCTCGCGCCTTCGCCCGACGGCCCGCTGCGCGGCACGCTGGATCCCTCGTTCATTCGCCCGAAGGCCAAGCTCGACATCACGATCGTCGCGCAGGACAAATTCGGTGATCTCGCGACGACCTCGCTCACGAAGTCGCTCACCGTGCCTGCGCAGGAGGCGATGATCTCGCTCGGCGACGTGCCGGGATCGGCCGTCGTGCTCATCGACGACAAGGCCGTGGATCCCGACGATGCGGGGCGCGTCGCCGTGGAGCCGGGCAAACACGAGGTCGAGATGCAGATGGACGGCGCGACGTCGAGCACGAAGGTCGACGTGCAGCGCGGCAGCGTGGCGCGCGTGGCGCTCTCGCCGCAGAAGGGCGGAGGCCGGACGTTCGCGTGGATCGCGACGGGCACGTCCGTGGCGCTCGGCGCGGCCTCGGGGGTTTTTCTCTACACCGCGTTTTCGCGCACGAGCGAGATCGAGGAGCTCGCGGCGCAACGCGAGCCGGGCACGAGCTTGCCCGCGACGGACTACGCCGACATCAAGGCGCGGGACGACGAGCGGCGGACGTTCCAGACGGTGGGCATGGGCCTCGCGATCGGAGGCGGCGTGATGGGCGCGCTGGCGATCACGCTCTGGCTTTTGCCTTCGGGTGGTTCCAAGAAACCGGCGAAGAAGGATGCGTTCTTTGCGCCCTCGATCGTGCCGGTCGTGGGGCCGGGGAGCGTGGGGTTGGTCGGTACGTT
>JANMGF010001464.1:0-8457 GCA_031374535.1 Polyangium sp. (in: bacteria) | reverse complement strand
GTGCGGCCGTTGAAGTACTCGCACTCGATGACGAAACGAACGGCGAGCCAGAGGTCCTCGGGGAGGCCGATGCGGCCGACGGGGATGGCAGCGACGAGCGCGTCCTTGGCCTTCTGGTTCATGCCCTGGGTCATCGGGGTCTCGACCATGCCAGGCGCGACGCAGCCGACGCGGACGCCAAAAGGCGCGAACTCGAGGGCCCAGGTCTTGGTGTTGGTGGCGAGAGCGGCCTTCGCAGCGCTGTAGTTCGACTGGCCCCGGTTTCCATGGCGGGCGATCGAGCTGATGTTGACAATCACGCCCTTTTCGCCGCTGGCAGCCATCTTGGCGACGACGTCACGGACCATGTAGGTGGCGCCGGTGAGGTTGACGTCGATGACGGCTTGCCACTGCGCCGCGGAGAGCTTGGTGATCGCGCCCGTCGTGCGGTCCTTCTTGACGAGCAGGCCGTCGCGCAGGATGCCAGCGTTGTTGACGAGGCCGTTCAAGCCGCCCATCACGCCGTGGGCGTACTCGACGAACTCCGTGACCTCGGCCTCGTTGCCGACGTCGAGGCGCTTCGGGTGGATCTTGCCGCGGAGGTCCTTGGCCTCGTCGGCGAGCGAGGCGAGCGCGGCCTCGTTCACGTCGCCCGCGGCCACCTGTCCGCCAGCCTCCGCGAGGCGAAACGCATAATGACGGCCGAGGCCCGAGGCGGCGCCGGTGACGATGAACCTGGAGTCTTCGAGTCGCATAATCTCCTCCAAAAGGCCGAACGAGGCGGCCGAGAATGCGGGTGATACACGGCCCTCGAGGGATCGGAAAGGGCGGCGCGCTTGCACCGAGTACGCTCGGTGATATGCCCGTGAACATGCTTCACCGGACGCTCTTCGTTCTGTGCATCGCCCTCGGCTCCGTGGCGGGATGCAACCGCGACGTGGCCGTCCCAGCCTCGTCCGATCCAGCCGGGAAGGACCTGGTGGAAGGCGCCGTCGTGGCCGCCGCCGAGTCGGCCGGGGGGATCCGGCTCTACAAGATCGTCCACGTCGACGACTACCCGGAGCCGGCAGGCCCCGAGTACCACATGATCGCCTACGACCCGAAGGTGCCCACGTTCCAGGACGCGGCGAACCTGTGGAAACACAAGCGGGGCGAGATGACGGTGGCCCTCGACCACGTGTTCGTGCGGCTCGTGAACTTCGGCAAACGCGACCACCGCGTGCTCTTCGTGGAGAAGGTCACGGAGGAAGAGAAGGGTCCGTATCTGAAGGCGCGTCGGTAGATCGGGAGAGGAGAGGTCAGAGCGAGGACATGGCCGCGCCGAGCGACTGGATGGCCTGCGCGTGCAGGCGGCTCGCCCAGCTCTTGCTGATGCCGAGATCAGCCGCGATCTCGTCGAAGTCCTCGCCGTCGAAGTAGTGCCGCTCGACGAGCTTGCGCTCGCGCTCGGGGAGCGCGTCGACGGCGTGGCGAAGGGCATGGGCGACCTCGGCGCGGGAGGTGCTGTCTTCAGGCGTGTCGATGCCAGCGCCAGGGGCGATGCTGCCCGAGACGAGGCCAAGGGCGAGGGCGGCCGCGTGGGATTCGAGGAAGCGGTCGAGCCGCGCGACGTGGTCGTCCTCGGAGAAAGCCACGTCGTCGGGCGAGGCGGAGAGGTCGTCCGAGAGCCTCTCGCCGCAGAGGATCGCCGTGGCGCGGGCAAGGGCACGGCGAGACCTGCGCTCCCGTTTGATGCCGTCGAGGATGGCCCAGCGGACCTTGCGGGTGACGTAGGTCGAGAGGGAGGCGCGGCTCGGATCGTAGGTGCGGGCGGCGTCGAGCAGAGCGTCGTGCGCATGGGAGCGCATGTCCTCGAACGCCACGTTGCCGAGCCTTCGCCCCATCCAGCGCACGACTTGCTCCAGGATGGGCAAACCCTCCTGGAAATTACGCGCGAACGCGGGATCGGGGAGCTCGGCGCGGATCACGGAGACCGTGCCCACGAGCGTCGGCTTGGCGCTCACGCGCCCGCCCCGGAACCACCCGCACGGCGGAGCTCAGGGGCCTCTTCCACCAAACCGACCGAGCCGATGAACGCCTCGCCGCTCTGATCGACGTGCCTCGGCGCTGCACGGCGGAGGAGGCGCGCGGCAAACGCGTCGGATTCGAGCCGTTCGGCGAGCTCATCCCGCAGAAAAACGAGGTCTTCGCTGGGGAGGAGGTCGCGGTAGGGGGCGACGGCAGCGTCGATCCGCGCCGCGACCCAGGGGTCGCCGAGGAGGGGGTGCATCGGTAGGGAAAAACCTAGCACCCGAAGGAACGGTGAAACAAGGGGAAAATGGAGGCCGAAGGGTGGCACGGACGAACCTGGTTCCAGAAGGACCAACCAGGCGAGCCGACCGAGGGTTTTACGGAGGAGGCGCCTCGGCATTGAGACAGTCGTCGAACGCCTTCACCGTCTTCGCGACCATCGCGCAGGCGAGGCGCTTGCGCTCGGCCACCTTGCCGACGAGGCTCGTGATGCAGCCGTCCGCCCAGGTTTCGCCCATCTTCCCCACGACGTCGTCGATGTTCTTGAGGACCTGCTCACGCTGTTTGTCCGTGAGCTTCGGGTTGAGGCCCGCGACCTGATCGGCGCGCTGCACCGCGGTGTATTGCTTGCCAAGCTCGATGCAGTCCTTCTGCGTGAGCGTGTAGTCGTCCGCGGAGCCGTCGTCGGTCGTCTTCTTCGCGCCGTGCGAGAGCGGCTTCGGTTCGGGCTCGGCAGGCTCGCTCGAACCGCGGCTCGACTCGTTGCCCTCGTTGTCCGGCGAGGCCTCGTTCTGGCTCGTCGCGTCGTCGGGCGGAGGCGTGGATGCGCCGCAGCCCGAGGCCGCGATCGAGAGGACCGAAACGAGCAACAGGGCGAGCCCCGAGGCCGTGACCGTGGAGAGGAGGGAACGATCATTCATGGACGGATAAGCGTACGCCCGGTCCTTTTCGCCTGTCCATCCTCGCCGGAACGTCGTTGCACGGCAGCGTGCTCGCTTGCCGCCCGATCGCCGTTGGCAGAGCGCGTGCAGGCAGGTCGCGCGGGGCGGAAAACCAATGCGATCGTTCTGGATCTACATCCTGCTCGTCGTGGGCGCGGTGCTTCTGCTCGGCTCGCTGGAGGGAAGCGAGGAGCGGATTCCTTACGCTCGGTTCCGGGACATGGCCGAGCAAGGCGTGCTCACCGAGGTACAGATCAAAGGGGATGCGTACATCGGGCGCACGGCGCCGAACGCGCCCGTCGGCACGTCGCAGACATTCCGAACAGGGCGCATCGAAGGCGCCGAGACCGCCCTGCTCGCGACGCTCGACGCGAAGGACGTCCCGTACACCCGGGTCTCGGACGGCGGGCTCTCGCTGCCGATCATGCTGCTCTGGGGTCTGCCGATCGTGGGCGCGCTGCTCCTCGTGAGCACGATGTCACGCAAGGCGCCGACGCCGAACATCACGAACCCCGCGCTGAGCTTCGGCAAACACAAGGCGCGGCTCTACGTGGACAAGGGCGCGCCGGTGACGTTCCGCGACGTGGCCGGCAGCCACGAGGCGAAGGCGGAGCTCAACGAGATCGTCGAGTTCCTGAAGGCCCCCGAGCGCTACCGCAAGCTGGGCGGCCGGAGTCCGAAGGGCGTTCTGCTCGTCGGACCGCCGGGCACGGGCAAGACCTTGCTCGCGCGGGCCGTAGCCGGCGAGGCGAACGTGCCGTTCTTCAGCATCTGCGGCTCGGAGTTCGTGGAGATGTTCGTCGGCGTGGGCGCGGCGCGGGTGCGGGATCTCTTCGCCCAGGCGCGGGAAAAGCCGGCGTCGATCCTGTTCGTCGACGAGCTCGACGCAGTGGGAAAGGCGCGCGGCGCGGCCGGTCCGATCGGGGGCAATGACGAACGCGAGCAGACGTTGAACCAGCTGCTCACGGCGATGGACGGCTTCGACGGAGCGACGGGGCTCGTGGTCATCGCCGCGACGAACCGGCCCGAGATCCTGGATCAAGCGCTGACGCGCGCGGGGCGCTTCGATCGGCGGGTGTACGTCGATCGGCCGGACCTGCGCGAGCGGCGCGAGATCCTGGAGGTGCACGCGCGCCGGGTGCTCCTCGGTCCGGACGTGAACCTCGACGACATGGCGGCGCAAACGACGGGGCTCGTCGGCGCGGATCTCGCGAATCTGTTGAACGAGTCGGCGCTGCTCGCAGCGCGCAGGCACGCGACGGCCGTGGGCAAGGTGGATCTCGACGAGGCGATCGAGCGGGTGATCGCGGGGCTCGAGCGCAAGAGTCGGAGGCTCGGGCCGCAGGAGCGGGCCGTGGTGGCCTATCACGAGGCTGGGCACGCAATCGCGGCGGAGCTCTTGCCGACGCAGGATCCGGTGCGGAAGGTGTCGATCGTGCCGCGCGGGATCGGCGCGCTCGGCTACACGCTGCAGAAGCCGCGTGAGGACCGGTATTTGATGAGCCGGCAGGAGATCCTCGATCGGCTGGTCGTGCTGCTCGGCGGGCGGGTGGCGGAGCAACGGACGTTCGGCGACGCGTCGACGGGTGCGCAGGATGATCTGGTGAACGCGACGGACATCGCGCGGAAGATGGTGCGCGAGCTCGGGATGGGCGGCGTGAACCTGGGGCTCTTGTCGTTCGATCCGCGGCGCGGGACGACGCTGGAGCGCGGCGGCTACGACTACAGCGAAGAGACGGCGCGCGAGGTGGATGCCGAGGTGGTGCGGCTGCTCACGG
Organism: Polyangium sp. (in: bacteria); assembly: GCA_031374535.1. GTDB lineage: Bacteria > Myxococcota_A > Polyangia > Polyangiales > Polyangiaceae > Polyangium. The sequence goes on along the minus strand of JANMGF010001464.1, from coordinate 3,749 downwards.
AGGCGGAGACGCGCACGAAGGCGCTGATCAACGAGCACTTCCCCGCGCTCGACCGGATCGCGAAGCGGCTGCTCGAGGTAGAGACGATGTCAGGCGAAGAGGTGCGGGCGCTGCTCCACGGGTCGGTGGTGGAGAAGGGGAAGGGCGCCGAGGCCGAGGTGATCGACGTGGAGAGGGAGGACGTGCCGGCGAGTGAGGCACGGCCGCGGGCGGCTTGTCGGTGAGGGGAGGGGATCAGGGCTCGCCAGCGGCGGAGCCATCCGCGGCCGGCGGCTCTTCTTCCGAGGAAGGCTCTGCAAAAGGCGCGATGAAAGCGTCGCCTCGAGGGTCTTCGCCGTGTTCACCGTGGGATACCATTTTCGTCCGGTTCTTCCTAGAGACCCCTCACCGAATCCACCGGAACACCCGTTCGAAATCGAGCCCTTCCCCCCGGAACAACACGCCGATCACCTGCCCTCGCACGAGCGCGCGCGGCACCGTGCCCATGACGCGGCTGTCGAGCGACGCGGGGCGGTTGTCGCCCATCACGAAGAGGTGATCCGGGGGCACGACGGCAGGACCGAAGTCCTCGAAGTCACGGCCTCCAGACTCGTGCGCGAGGCTGCCGAGGTGCTCGAGGAAACGGCCGTCCGAGAGCTTCTCGATGCGCTGCGGCCGCCCGTCGATGTAGAGGATCCCGCGCTTCACGGCGACAGATTGTCCCTCCGTGGCGACGACACGCTTGACGAGCGGGATCGCGCCTCCACGCGGGTCGGCGAAGACCACGACCTCGCCAGGGCGCGGGCCGCTGCGATGAAAGAGCCACGCCTCGGTGAAGGGGATCCGCAAGCCGTAGGCGGCCTTCGCCACGAAGATACGATCGCCCGGCTCGATCGTCGGCCACATCGAGCCCGTCGGCACGTGGTACTGGTCGGCCAGCGAGGCGCGCGCCGCCGTCAACACGACGACGAGGGCGAGGAACTTGCACGTATGTTTGAAGAGCGCGACGACGAGGCGCTTGCGTCTCGATGCAGCGCGCGCCTCCGCGTCTTCGGTGGCCTCGGGGAGCGTGAGGGTAGGCTCGAACGATGCCATCGCGTGACCGTCAGCTAGCATCGCGGCCGAGGCCGATCCAGCCTGCGCGCATGACGAACGCACCCCGAGCAGACGCGCGGCTCACGTTGTGTGGATCGATTTCGATTTATCCGGTCTCGCTCGGCTCCGCGATGCATCTCGCAGGGTACCGCGCGCTCGGTTTGCCGTTCACCTACGTGCCGTTTCGCGTGAACGATCTGGGCGGCGCGATCACGGGCATGCGCGCGCTCGGGATCCGGGGGCTCGGCGTGTCGATGCCGTACAAGCAGGAGATCCTTCCGCTGCTCGACGCGCTCGATCCTCTCGCAGCCCGCATCGGCGCGGTGAACACCGTCGTGCAGGAGGAAGGTCGGCTCTGCGGGTACAACACGGACTGCGTGGGCGCCGTGCGGGCGCTCGAGGAAACGCGGCCCGTGAAGGGGGCGCGCGTGCTGGTGCTCGGAGCCGGGGGCGCAGGACGCGCGGTCGCGCATGGGCTCGCGGATGCGGGGGCCGAGGTGGTCGTCGCGAACCGAAGCCTCGCCAAGGCAGAGGCGCTCGCGGCCGAGGTGGGAGGACACGCGCGAGGTCCCGAGGAGGCGCGGCACGCGTCGAGGTACGACGTCGTGGTGAACGCGACGTCGATGGGCATGGGTGAGATCGCGGCCGAGAGCCCCGTGCCGGAGGAGTGCATCACGGAAGGGCTGCTCGTGATGGACATCGTGTACAAGCCGATCGAGACGGCGCTCGTGCGTGCGGCGACCCGGCGCGGTGCACGTGTCATCCACGGCGGGCGCATGCTCCTGCACCAGGCGGCGCGTCAGTTCGAGCTCTACACCGGGGAGAAGGCTCCGCTCGACGCGATGGATGCGGCGCTTCGCGAACAAATCGCGATGCTCGGTTGATCTTGCAACGGGTCGCGGTCTGTCGGCATGCTCGGGACGTGGATCGTCGGGCCAAGCTGGTTTTTTTTCTCGCGATCGCGGCCCTCGGATGCAACGCCGACGCGGTGTCCTCGGCCCCGACAACCACACCTGAAACCGCTGCCGCTTCCGCTCCCGCTCCCGCTTCCGCTCCCGCTTCCGCTCCCGCTTCCGCTTCCGCTCCCGCTTCCGCTTCCGCTTCCGCTTCCGCTTCCGCGCCCGAGCCTCCGCCCGAGGGCATGATCGCCCTCCCCCCGGCCCTCTACCTCATGGGCTCCGGCGCGGCCGAGGGGCTGCCCGAGGAGCGGCCGATGCACGAGGTCGTCCTCGCCGGCTTCTACCTCGACCGCACCGAGGTCACCGTCGGCGCCTACCGCGCCTGTGTCGCCGCGGGCGCTTGCACCCCCTCGCACACCGGCATGCCCTTCTGCCCCACCGACGCGGCCGACATCGTCGATCACGCCGTCAGCTGCATCGACTTCCCCCAGGCCGAGGCCTACTGCGCCTTCGCCAAGAAACGCCTGCCCACCGAACGCGAGTGGGAGTACGCCGCACGCGCCGGCAACGAGCGGCGTAAGTTCTCCTGGGGCGACGAGCTGCCCGACGAAAAACGCGCCTGCTACGACCACCGCGGCAGCTGCCCCGTCGCCTCCTTCCCCGCCGGTGCCTTCGGCCTGCACGACATGTCGGGCAATGTGTGGGAATGGACGTCCACCGTCTACGGCCCCTACCCCGACGAGGCCCAGACCGGCACCCACCGCGTCTACCGCGGCGGAAGCTGGAGCCGCCGCTTCCCCAAGTGGCTCCGCACGGCCCTGCGCAACCGTTACGAGCCCCACAAATGGAGCGCTTCCCTCGGCGCACGATGCGCCCGATCGCAGATCCCCCTCACCTGCCCTCCCGAGACCGAGGCCCGCTCCGGGGTCTGCGTCCGTGTGAAGGGCGAACCCACGTGTGAGCCCGGCCTCCGCTGGAATGGAAAAGCTTGCTCGCTCGGGGGGATCGCTTTGCCCGCCCGCCCCGAGATCACGAGCCCCGCCGGGACGAGCTCGCCGGCCGAAACCCCCATGCCCGTCGCCCCTGTTCGTCGCACCCGCACCCCGCGTTTCGACGACGACTGCAAGGATCACTACGCCGGTCGCCCCGCGGCATACCGTTACGAAGGTGGTACGTTTTACAGCCGGAACCCGGTCATCGCCGGCGACGGTTGTACGAAGCGGGACATGGGGGAGAGCTGGACGAGCGCCTGCTGTTCGGGCTAACCCCATATGCCTCGGCGGGATCGTCCCCGGTGGCCCGCGGCCGCTCGCCCATCTATACCCTCTACCCCCCATGCTGCCCTTCGAGATTCGCGCCGCTACCCTCGGTGATGAGGAGCAGATGCTCCACGTCGCGCGGCACCTCAACTCGGTCAACCTGCCCAACGACCGGGACGAGATCCACGAGATCGTGAGCCTCTCCCACAAGAGCTTCACCGGCGAGATCAAGGACCCGCGCCTGCGGCAGTACGTCTTCGTGCTCGTCGACAATGCCAAGCAGCAGATCGTCGGCACGTCGATGATCATCTCGCAGCTCGGCCGCCGCGGCGCGCCCTACATCTACTTCGACGTGATCGACGAGGAACGTTACTCGGCCACGATCGACCGGCATTTTTATCACACGCTCCTGCGCATCGGGTACTCGTACGACGGCCCGACCGAGCTCGGCGGCCTCGTGATCATGCCCGAGTACCGCCGCGCCGGAGAACGGAACGGCACCTTCATCTCGTACGTC
>JANMGF010001454.1:0-6284 GCA_031374535.1 Polyangium sp. (in: bacteria) | reverse complement strand
CGTCTCGTACCGCAAGCCCCTTGCCAGGTTCCTCGGCAAACCCCTCGTCGCCCGCGCGGGCTACGGCGCGACCTTCCTCTCGCCGCGGCCCCTCCCGTACGCGCAGGAGGCCCGCCCCGTCTTCGTCGTCGACGCTTCGCTCGGCTTGCGCCGCGATTTCGTGGAAGTAGGCATCGACGCCACGAACCTCCTCGGCGCCCGGTACGCCGACACCGAGTACGTGTTCGTCTCCGACTGGCGGACGAGCGACATCCCCTCGTATCTGCCCGCGCGCCACATTTCCGCCGGTTCGCCGCTCACGATCCTCGGCAACGTCACCTTCCACCTTTGAGCCGGAGATCCTCCATGCGACCTCTTCTGCGCTCGTTTCCGCCGTTTGTCCTCGTCCTTCTCGCGGGTTGCTCGGGCAGCACCGGCCAGCCGGACGTCTCGTTCCCGGCGGTGTTCCGGTCCGCGGGGACGACCGAATTCGTCGTGGACGACGTCACCGTGACCCTGGACGAGGCGACCGTGGCCTTCGGGCCTGCGTATTTCTGCGCGAGCGCCTCGGGCTCGGCCACCCTTTGCGAGGCGGCGCTCGGCGAGATCCGGCGCGTCACGGCGATCGACGCGCTCGCCGAAGGTCCTACGCCGCTCGGTACGTACGAAGGGTTCGCGGGGGACGTCCGGAGCGCCTCGTATGATTACGGGATTCACTGGTTCTTGCCGCAGCAGGAGGCGTCCTCCGCGCCCGAGGCGCCGGGCGGGCATTCGGCGCATGTGCGGGGCATGGCGAGCCGCGCCGGCACGTCCGTCCGGTTCGAGGCCAACATCGACGTCGCGCCGCTGTTTCGAGGCCAGCGCGCCGTGCCGACCACGAAGGTCGAGGGAACGGTGACCGAGGCGACCTCGCGGATCGAGGTCCGATTCGACGTCGCATCCTGGCTTTTGGCCGTCGATTTTGGCGCGGCGATGGACGCCGGCGTCGATCCGTTCGTGATCGGACCTTCCATGCGTGACCACGACGCCGTGGTGATCCGCATGGTCTCGACCCACCCCCCGTCGTTCGTGTTCGTGGAGGGCGACGTGGCGACCACGCCCTAGCCGTCTGGTCCTTTGTTGCTCGCGCGCGCACGTCGCGTGAACCGAGTGCGCATCTCCGTGCCACCGGTGTTGATCGACTGCGCCGGGCGCGCGCGGTCTCCGGGCCCTTTGTTTGGTGTGCTCCGAAACGCGGGACGAGCGGGGCCCTCGGCGCGTCCGTCCCTCGCTTCTCTTCCGGGCCTACCGGACCTTGGCATGCCGCGCGCAAGGAGCCGCGGAACGAACGATGGGCGGCGCCTCGGCGAGGCGCGTCACGCCGAGAAGAACGGATGAGGAGCTCGACATGAAGGCGACCGACCTACTCAAGCAACATCACCGCGAAGTCGAAGAGTTGTTCCGCGAGATCGAGACGGCCGAGGACGAGACCGAGAAGGTCTCGCTGCGCGAGGAGCTGGCCAACGCGCTCGCTGCGCACACCGCGATCGAGGAGGAGATCTTCTATCCGGCGGCGATGGAGGTGCTCGGCCCGAGCGGTCGTATCCGCGAGGCCTTCGAGGAGCACGCCGTGGCTGATTACGCGCTCTACCGGTTGATGTCGGTCAGCGTGGGCGACGAGACGTTCTCGGCCAAGCTCGGCGCGTTGAAGGACGTCGTGATGAACCACGTCGAGGAGGAGGAGAGCGAGCTTTTGCCCCAGGCGGACGGTGAAATGGAGCGTGACCAGCTCGAGCAGCTCGGCGACCGGCTCTCGTCGCGGTTCGAGGAGCGCCTCGCGGAGGGGCACCGCGCGATCCTGGAGCGCAGCCTGGGCATCGCGGCGCGTCAGGTGGCCACGCAGGCGCCCGGGGCGAAGAAGGCCGCAGCGCCGCGGACCCGTGCGTCGGCGAAGCGGAAGGTGATGCCGAAGCGGGGCGCGGCTGCCGGGGCGAAGCGGGGAGCGGCTGCCGGGACGAAGCGCGCCGCGGCGGGGACGAAGCGTGGGGCGGCGGCCCAGCAGCAGCCGCAGCCGAAGCGCGGGGCGGCGGCGACGACGCAGAAGCGGAATGGCGGCGCGACGGCGGGCGGGGCGTCGCAGACGCAGACGCGCAAGGCGGCGGCGGGGCAGAAGGCGCCGGCGCGAGGCGGAAGCCAGACCAGCGCGCGTGGCGGACAGAAGGGGATGGCGCGGGGGGGTGGTAGCCCGCGTGGCCAGGCGGCGACGGGTACACGCAAACCGCGTGCGGGGCGCTGATCTTCGTATTCATGGGCGGCGGACTTCCAACGAAGAAGGGTCCGCCGCCCACGCGTTGCAATCGATCCCGTCCTCGTGACACGGGGCGTAAAAAGCGCGCATATATTTTCGCGCCAATCGTGCGCAGCGGCCTGCGCAGGACCGCTACCACGTCTCGGACGGCTTTTTTTCTTGACACGAGCTGGCCATTTCGTGCCTGTTGGAACTTCACCCTTAACGTCCAGTGAGGTTCCCGATGGCCAAGCTTACTTCCTATTGTATTGCGGCGAGTGCCCTACTCCTCATGACCCCGAGCCTTGCGTTCGGTCAGGAGGGCGAAGCGGCCCCGCCCGCGGCCGAGGCGGCTCCTGCTGCTGCGGCTCCTGCTGCGGCTCCTGCGGCGGCGGCCGAAGAGGCGAAGCCGGCCGAGAAGGCCGTGGATCCCAAGGACCGCCCGTCGCCGAATTCGATTTTCCTGGAGCTCGGCGGCGCCGGGATTTTCTACTCGCTCAATTACGAGCGTCGGGTCATCGACGACCTCGGCGTGCGCCTCGGGTTTGGTTATTTCGGGATTGGCGCCTCTGCTTCGAGCGGGGGTTCGACGGTGAGCGCGGGCTACAGCATCATCAGCGTGCCGCTCACCGTGCAGTACCTCGGCGTTCGCAGCGGAAAGCACGGGCTCGAGGCTGGCGGCGGGATCAACATCGCCTACGAGAGTGGCGTGGCGACGGCCAGCTCGGACGGCACCACGGCCAGCGCGAGCGGCTCGGCCTTCACGCCGATGGGGCTCGTTCACGTGGGATATCGCTTGCACCCCGTGGGCAAGGCGGGTTTCAACTTTCGCATCGGCGTCATGATGGCCGTCGCCCGGGGATGGGGCTTGGGCAGGGGGCTGCCCAATGGAGTTGACGACCCGCTCGCCATCGGCTTCCTGCCCTCCGGTTACCTGAGCCTCGGCGCGTCTTTCTAGGACAGCGAGCGGCTATCTTCGCCGTTGCACCGCTCCGTGCCATCATCGGGTGCCATGGAGCGGACGAGGATTCTTTTCGCGTGGGTGATCGCCGTTGGCTTCTGGGCCGGGGGCGCGTGTGGACTCACCGACTACATGCCTCCGTCCGGCGAGGGCGGGGGCACCACCCACGTGGGCGAGATGCGCTGCGGCGACGACGTCTGCGGCCCGTCCGAGGTTTGCTGCGTGGAGCAGGGCCAATCCCCCACGACCGCGTGCACAGCCGTCGACGCCTGTTTCGCCCTCGTGCTCTTGTGCGACGGCCCGGAGGACTGCGCGGCCATCGGCGGCATTTGCTGTGGCCTGTGGGACGAGGCGTCCTTCGTGTACACGTCCGTCGAGTGCACGGCCGCCTGCGGATCTGAAGACCGTATCCCCCTTTGCGACCTATCCCGCGGCGACGCCGATTGCCCTACGGGCCTCCATTGCAACGAGGAACCACTCCTCGGACCGCAATCCGGCTCCTGCGCCCCCTGAACGTCCCCCCTTCAGCCCGAGGCACAACCCCCCATCCCGCCTCCTCGCGCCCCGAACCCCCTTGCTCTCCGGCCTTTTTCCTGAGAAGGCTTTCGCCGCGCGGCCTCCGGATCCCTTGTCTCTCTCTGCGCCGCCCCCAAGGTGACAACCATGGCTGACAGCTTCGGTGCGAAGAGCACCCTCTCGGTTTCCGGCAAGTCCTACACGATCTACCGCCTCCGTGCCCTCGCGCAGGACGCGGAGCTCGCGCGGCTCCCGGTGTCCTTGCGTATCCTCCTCGAGAACCTCCTCCGGCACGAGGACGACCGCGTCGTGCGCAAGGAGCACGTCGAGGCCGTGCTTCGGTGGGACCCCAAGGCTGCGCCTTCGCAGGAGATCTCCTTCCACCCGGCCCGCGTCCTCCTCCAGGACTTCACGGGTGTTCCTGCCGTCGTCGACCTTGCTGCCATGCGTGAGGCTTTCGCTGGCATGGGCGGCGATCCCAACCGCATCAACCCTCTCTCGCCGGCGGACCTCGTCATCGACCATTCGGTCGAGGTCAACTACTTCGGCACCCGCGACTCGCTCCTCAAGAACGCCGCGCTCGAGTACCAGCGCAACGAGGAGCGGTACGTCTTCCTTCGCTGGGGCCAGCAGGCTTTCGAGAACTTCCGCGTCGTCCCGCCCGACACCGGCATCTGCCACCAGGTCAACCTCGAGTACCTCGCGCATGCTGTCATGACCGACGCCGAGGGCTGCGCTTTCCCTGACACCCTCGTGGGCACGGACTCGCACACCACCATGATCAACGGCCTCGGCGTCGTCGGCTGGGGTGTGGGCGGCATCGAGGCCGAGGCGGCACTCCTCGGTCAGCCCGTCACCATGCTCGTCCCCGAGGTCGTCGGCTTCAAGCTCACGGGCAGCCTGCGCGAGGGCGCCACTGCGACCGACCTCGTCCTCACCGTCACCGAGATGCTTCGCAAGAGGAAGGTCGTCGGCAAGTTTGTCGAGTTTTACGGCCCGGGCCTTGGTTCTCTCTCGCTCCCCGACCGCGCCACCATCGCCAACATGGCGCCCGAGTATGGCGCCACGATCGGCTTCTTCCCCATCGACAACGAGACCCTCTCCTTCCTGCGCTTCACGGGCCGCTCGGCCGAGCAGGTCGCGCTCGTCGAGGCGTACTGCAAGGAGCAGGGCATCTTCCGCAGCGCCGACATGCCCGACCCCATCTTCAGCGACACGCTCGAGCTCGACCTCGGCGCTGTCGAGCCCAGCATCGCGGGCCCCAAGCGCCCCCAGGATCGCATTCGCCTCGCCGCTGCGCGCACGGGGTACCGCCGCAGCTTGCAGTCGATGATCGAGAAGAGCTTCGCCGGCGTCGATGCGGCCACCGTCGCGCGCTGGTGCGACGAGCCGAGCGCCGAGAAGCCGACGGACCAAGCGATCGCGGAGCGTATGCTCGTGCGTGACAAGGTCCTCCATCCGGTCGTCGTCGACGAGGGCGACACCACGTACAACCTTCGCCATGGCTCGGTCGTCATCGCGGCGATCACCTCGTGCACGAACACCTCGAACCCGGCCGTCATGCTCGCGGCGGGCCTCGTCGCGAAGAAGGCCGTCGAGCGGGGTCTCAGCGTCAAACCCTGGGTGAAGACCTCGTGCGCGCCTGGCTCGCAGGTCGTCGCGGATTACTACGAGGCTTCGGGCCTGCTTCCCTACCTCGAGGCGCTCGGCTTCCACCTCGTCGGGTACGGCTGCACGACGTGCATCGGCAACTCCGGTGCGTTGCCCGATCCGATCGTCGATGCGATCAAGAAGGGCGACCTCGTCGCGGCGAGCGTGCTCAGCGGCAACCGCAACTTCGAGGGCCGCATCAACCCGAGCGTGCGCATGAACTTCCTCATGTCGCCGCCCCTCGTCGTGGCCTACGCGCTTCGCGGCGACATGGACTGGGACCCGTATTCCGAGCCGCTCGGCAAGGACAAGAACGGCACGCCCGTCTACCTGCGCGACGTCTGGCCGACGGCCGAAGAGGTGCGCGAGACGATCCGCGCGTCCGTGAAGAGTGAGCAGTTCGAGAAGCGGTATTCGAACGCGATCGTCGGCGACGGAGCGTGGCAGAAGCTAGAGGTTCCGGCCGGAAAGACGTTTGCCTGGGACGAGAAATCCACGTACGTCCGCAAGCCCCCGTTCTTCGAGAACCTCGGCAAGGAGCCCGCGAAGATCATCGACATCGAGGGCGCGCGTGTCCTCGCGCTCCTCGGCGACAGCGTGACGACGGACCACATCTCGCCTGCGGGCAACATCTCGAAGACGAGCCCGGCGGCGCGGTACTTGATGGAGCACGGCGTGCAGCCGGCCGACTTCAACTCGTACGGCGCGCGGCGTGGCAATCACGAGGTGATGATGCGGGGCACCTTCGCCAACATTCGCATCAAGAACGCGCTCCTCGGCGGCGAGGAGGGTCCGAACACGCTGCACCTGCCGGAGGGCACGAAGACCAGCATCTACGACGCGGCGATGACGTACGCCCAGGAGAACGTGCCCCTCGTGGTGCTGGCGGGCGCGGAGTACGGCACGGGATCG
>JANMGF010001416.1:0-2634 GCA_031374535.1 Polyangium sp. (in: bacteria) | reverse complement strand
TCGCCGACCACCTCGCCGAGTCGCGTATCCAGCTCGTCGAAGAGCTGCCGCGTGGCCCGCTCGCCGGCTGGGGGGACGCGGGCCGGTTGCAACGCGCGATGGGGCACTTGCTCGACAACGCCGTGAAGTTCACGCCGTCCGGCGGCACCGTGGGCGTACGCGTGGCGCGTTTGTCGTCGGGGCACTACGAGCTTTGCGTGGCCGACAGCGGACCCGGCATCCCGCCCGATCAGCAGCAACGCGCGTTTGATCCGTTCTACCAGGTGGACGGCTCGGTCACGCGTGAGCACGGGGGCGTCGGCGTGGGCCTCGCGATCGCCCGTCGCACGGCGCGCGGCCTTGGCGGCGACTTGCGGATTGCTTCGCCCTGCAAGGAAATCATCGAAGGGGTTCGTCTTGGCGGCGCGGCGTTTTACCTGACGGTCGCGACGCGCGCGCCGGGGGAGCTTCCGTCGTCGCCGGAGGCGGAGAAGGATCGGTGAGGGTCGTTTACCTCGACTGGAACGCGACGACGCCGCCTCATCCCGACGTCGTCGCTGCGATGGTCGAGGCCGCAGGCTCCGCGTGGGGCAATCCGGCGAGCGTGCATGGACCGGGGCGGCGGGCGCGGTCCCGGGTCGAGGACGCGCGGGAGGCCGTGGCCGCGCTCGTGGGGTTCGACCCGCGGGACGTCGTGCTCACGTCGGGCGGCACCGAGGCGAACAACCTCGCGCTCCATCATGCGTTCGCGCTGGGGGTGTCCCCGGCGGGCGGGTCCTCCCAACAGCCTGCGCTCGTCGCGAGCCGCATCGAACATCCGAGCGTCGTTCGGTATGCCGAGCACCTCGCCGAGCGTGGGGTCCTCGTGGTGTGGGTGGAGCCCGAGCCCTCGGGGCGGGCCTTGCCGGAGGCGTTTGCCGAGGCGATGGATCGCGCGGCTTCGGCCAGGGCTTCTGTGCGGCTCGTCGCGCTCCAGGCCGTCAACCATGAGACGGGCGTGCTCCAGCCGGTGGCGTCCGTCGCGGCGCTTTGCCGTTCGCGCGGGGCGCTCCTTCATGTCGACGCGGTGCAGGCCGTGGGCAAGCTCGCGCCGTCGAGCTTCGAGGGGGCGGATCTGGTCAGCGTGGCGTCGCACAAGATCCGGGGGCCGAAGGGCATCGGAGCGTTGCTCACGGCGCCTTCGGTCCGGCTCGCGCGGCTGCTTTACGGAGGTTCCCAAGAACGGGGGTTGCGGCCGGGGACACAGGATCCCGTGGCGGCTGCGGGGTTCGCCGTGGCGGCCGAGCGGGCGCGACGAACGCCGGCGCGGTACGTCGAGGTCGCGCAGCTCCGGGATCGGCTGGAGGCCGAGCTCGTGCGTCTCGGTCACGAGGCGGGGGCGCTCCCCTTACGCAACGGCGAGGCCGAACGCGCGCCGCACGTGACGAACCTTTCGTTTCCAGGCTGGCGTGGGGAGGAGCTCTGCGCGGCGCTCGACCTCGAGCGTGTGGCCGTCTCCAGCGGATCGGCGTGCAGCGCTGGCACGGCCGAGCCTTCGCCGGTGCTCAAGGCGATGGTGGGCGAGGCGCGCGCGCTCGCGGCGGTGCGGGTCTCGCTCGGGGAAGAGACGACCGCCGCCGACGTCGACGAGGCCCTCGCGCGCTGGGCCCGCGTCCTCGGACGCACCCGCGCCGCGCGCTGAACGTTCGTCGCGGGGATCCGCTGACGTTCTGGCGACGCCGAAGGGTTGGTAGTTCCAAACCCGATGTCGGCGACCTTGCTTCGCGCTGGTTCCCGGAAGAACGGGGACGATATCGCGCGCTTGGCGGCGGGCCGGTCTCCCTTCGTGTATCGCTCGAAGTCTTCCGGCGAAATGCGAGCAAATGCTCTCGGGGGCATGCCCAAGTACGCGAATTTGATCAACAATTCGGCGACCTTCCGGGGCCCGAGGGTCATTCCACTGAATGGATCGCAGAGGGCCATTCCCTGGTCGCTCGTTCAGTCAAATTCGGTGATGAGGTGACGCTTTACAGGTTACTCAGTAAGTGTTCGGAAGTAGTCGTTTATTTCTGAACACGTATTCTGATACACACAGCGCTCCGCAGCGGCACCATAAGGGCCCACGCCCGGCGCGTGGACAGGCGGGTCCCCTGTCCGCCAGCCGTGAAGGCGGGCGGTGGGGTCGGCGTGGGTCGGCAGCGGGAGGAAGGGTCGCAGGGTGTGGGCGGCCGCGAGCGCCGTCGGGCCGAGGATGGCGAGCAGCATGGCAAGTCGCGCGCGCGGGGCCAAATCCTGGACGGATCGAGAACACGCAACGACGAGGATCAAAGCAGAAGGCGCATACCAGTTCGGCTCGGGGGGAACGGCGCGCGCGAGGGCCGAGGCGGCGACGAGGGCGGTCAGGACGAGGACGAGGGCCCGATCGGCGGGCGGCGAGGTGCGGAGGGCGCGGGCGCCGTGGAAGAGGGGCCACGGCGACCAGAGGAGGGCCTGGGCGAGGAAGGCGGCGGCGAGGGCCCCGAGGGCGCCGAGGAGGGTGAACGTGGGCGCCTGCTGGGCGTAGGCGTGCCGGAGCTGGAAGGCGAGGCTCGGCGCGAGGAGCGGGGCGGGGAGGGCGAGGGGAGCGAGGGCGAGGAGGCGTTCGCCGAGGTGGCGTCCGCGGGCGAGGAGGACGAC
>JANMGF010001407.1:0-2907 GCA_031374535.1 Polyangium sp. (in: bacteria) | reverse complement strand
GCTCGGGCCGCCGAGGCCGTTGAACGGCGCGACCTCCTTCACGGCGACGTAGGCGCGACGCCAGGGCGTGTCCTTCTGGAAGAAAAATAGCGCGAGCTCGGGGAAGACGTCGTTGCAGAGGCGCTTGACGAAGCCCCTCGGCATGACACACGCGGCCTTGTCACCGGCGCAGGCGTCGGGGATCGCCTTGCTGTCCTCCGCGGCCTTGGCTTCCTCCGCGGCGTCGGGCTTCTTCTCCGCGGCATCGGCGGACGGGGTCGTCTCGGGCTTCGGCTCTTCGGCCTTCGGCGCGCTCGATCCACAACCGGGGAGGGCGAGCAGGAGCAGGGCCATGGCGTATCGCATGGGCCGAACCCTACCAAAGACCCCCCGCCTCCGTGAAGCCAGATGATCGAGCGCATGCTGCCCGCGCGCGAGCCGGCGATGATGGAGGCGAGGTCAAATTCTTGGACCCCATACGAAGGGAGCGGCGGGAGGTCGAGTTTGTCGCGGAATGCCTGGACGGCATGGGCCACACCCGGCGTCGAACTGCGTCTAGCGTTGCGCCACGAGCAGCGGCATGAGCCCGTCGAGCTCGGCCGGGGAAAGCAGGGGGCGGAGGGCCTTGATGAGCTTGTCGGCGATGACGGGGTCGTCGACGCTCGAGGAATCGAAGCTCCGCAGGTTGACGCCGGTCACGAGGATCAGGCGAGAAATGAAGAACGATCCGTGCCTCGCATCGAGCAGGCGCACGGCCTGGTAGATGCCACCCTTCGTGCGCCGCACGCCCGAGCTCGGTTGTCCGGACGCGGGCGTGCTCGAAGGACCACCGCTCGACACAGGTCCCGAGGACGAGCCGACGCGGTTCGACGACACGCTCGGCGGCGGCATCCTCTCGCCACGCACCGAGATGGGCACCGCGTCGAAACCCCGCGCGATCACGCCCGAAAATGACGTGGAATTCGGCGGCTGGCTGTCGGGACCCGTGCGCGGTTCCTCGCAGCCCGGATCGCTCCGGCGAGGGCCTCGATCCGGGGGTCTTTGTGGGTTGCTCACGCCTTCGATTTTCGGTCAATCCGAGGGCGATGTCCATGAGGAAGCGCGATGTCGAGTCCGTGACAAAGAACACACATGGCGCGTCGTGGCGTCCAGACTGCATGGGGGGGCGTTACGCCTTGCCCACGGACAAACCGAGCGCGGTGGTGATCGCGGCGCGCAGGGTGCCGAGGTCGAAGGGTTTTTGCAGGAAGCCCGACAAACCCTGGCCGAGGAAGCGGTGCGAGATTTCCTGCTCGCTGTAGCCGCTCATCAGGAAAACCCGGATGTCCGGACGGAGGGTGCGGAGCGCCTGGAAGAGCTCGTCGCCGTCGATGTCCGGCATGGTCAGATCGAGCAGGACGCAGTCGATCTCGGAGCCTTTTTGCCGGAAGAGGGACAAGGCGTCGGTGCCGCTGCTCGCGGGGATGACGACGATGCCGATGCTGCCGAGCGCGCGCTTGACGACCTTGAGGACGCTCGGCTCGTCGTCGACGACGAGCACGGTGCCCCTGCCATGCTCGAGGCGGGCCTGCATGACCTCGATCTCGGGGTCGGGCAAGGGTTTTTCGCTCGCGGGGAAAAGCATGCGGAAGGTCGTGCCGCGGCCGACTTCGCTGTCCACGCGGATGGCCGCGCGGTGGCCCCGCACGATGCCGAGGACAGCGGCGAGCCCGAGGCCGCGGCCGGTGAACTTGGTCGTGAAGAACGGGTCGAACATGCGCGCGCGGGTCTCTTCGTCGAGCCCGGAGCCCGTGTCCTCGACCTCGAGGTAGACGTATCGGCCCTCGTTCAGCTTGTCGTCGAGGTACGAGCTGCCGAGATACGCGGCGTCGCAATCCATGGCCCCCGTGGAGACCGTGATCGTGCCGCTCCGTTCGCCGAGGGCCTCGGACGCGTTCGTGAGGAGGTTCATGACGATCTGCTGCACCTGCGTGGCGTCGGCCTCGATCGGCGGCAGATCGGGCGCGAGCTCGTACCGGAGCTCGGCCTTTTTCGAGACGGAGACCTCGAGCAGGTGGGTCATTTCCTTGACGACCTTGCCGAGGTCCAAGGTTTGCACGACAAACCGTCCTTTGCCCGAGTAGGCGAGGAGCTGCCGGCAAAGGTCGGCGGCGCGGCGGGCGCCCATTTCGATGTCGTGCAGAGGCTCGTGCGCGCGGGAGCGGGGGCCGAGCTCGGCCTCGGCGATCTGGGCATTGCCGAGGATCGCGACGAGGAGGTTGTTGAAATCGTGGGCGATGCCGCCCGCGAGGACGCCGAGGCTCTCGAGCTTCTGCGCGTGCTGGATCTGGGCCTCGAGCTTGAATTTCTGTTCGTCGATGTGCTTGCGTTCGCTGATGTCGATGCAGGTGCCGAGGTATCCCGTGATCTGTCCGCCCTCGTCGCGCAGCGGGATGACGCTGCCATAAAGCCAGGTGACGCGCCCGTCGGTCGTGCGACGACGAAACTCGCCCGACCAGAGGTTGTCCTGCTTCGCCGTCTGGATCCAGATCGGATCCATGGAAAGGAGGTCGGCCTCCACGATGACCGAGATCCAGGGTTTGCCGAGGACGTCTGCGGCCGGGGCGCCGGTGATCTCGCAGAAACGTCGATTGGCGAAGGTCGTGACGCCTTCGGTGTTGGTCTGGAAGATACCGACGGGGGCGTGCTCGGCGAGCAGGCGAAAGATCTTCTCGCTCTCGCGGAGCGCGGCCTCGGCGCGGGTGCGCTCGGCGATCAACGTTTCGAGCTGTCCGACCTTCTCTTCGAGCTGCGTATTGACGGTCTCGAGCTCCTCGTTGGTGGCCTGGAGCTCCTCGTTCATGCTCATGACCTCCTGGTTCGAGGCCTTGAGCTCTTCATTGGCCGCTTCGAGCTCCTCGATGGTGATGTGGAGCTTTTCGCGGGTGC